>JALZBI010000213.1 GCA_030947565.1 Actinomycetota bacterium | reverse complement strand
CAACGTCGTCGAGTCCATGCTCGGCAACTCCGCCGTCAAGTCCCTCCTACGGTCCGCCGGCACCTCGTTCGGTCGCGAGATCACCCGCAGCATCTTCGGAACGGCCCGGCGGCGCTGACGCGTCAGGATAGTGGTGTCAAGCGCTCGGGGAACCGCGCGCAGGACACCACTCCCGCCGCTACGGGGTGCTCCCGGGACGGCGCTCAGCGCCGGACGACGGCCCGCCCCCCGAGCCCGACGGCGAGGACCACCAGGCCCGTGACCACGGCGCTCCAGGGCAGGGTGACGACGAGCAGGGCGCACCCGATGAGCCCGACGACGTGCAGCCAGCGCGGCCAGCGGCGCTGTTCAGGGGGCTGGGTCAGCGCAGCCGCGTTGGCGACGGCGTAGTAGACGAGCACCCCGAACGACGAGAAGCCGATGGCGGTGCGCACGTCGACCGCGACGACGAGCAGGATCACGGCGGCGCAGACGACCAACGGCGCGGTCTGCGGCACGGCGTGCACCGGGTCGACGCGGGCCAGAGAACGGGGTAGGTCGCCCTCCCGGGCCATGGCCAGGGTCGTGCGGCTGACCCCGGTCACCAGCCCGAGCAGGGCCCCCAGGCTGGCCAGGACGGCGGCCACCCGCACGAGGGCGCCCAGCCACCCGACGCCGGCCTGCCGGGCCGCGTCGAGGAGGGGCAGGTCGGCCTGCGCCACGCGGGCCGGTCCGAGCACGGCCAGGAGCACGACGGCGACCACGGCGTAGAGGAGGACAACCAGGGCCAGGGCCCGGGGGATGGCCTTGGGGATCGTCGTCTCGGGGTCGCGGACCTCCTCGCCCAGGGTGGCGATGCGGGCGTACCCCGCGAACGCGAAGAAGAGCAGCCCGGCCGACTGGAGGATGCCGTAGACGGAGGCGGTCCCGAACCCCTCGACCGGTGAGTGCCAGGTGCGGTTCGCCGCACTCGTGACGACGAGGGTGAGGGTGATGGCGGCGACGCTGACGACCACGAGCACCGTTGCCAGCCGCGCCGTCCTCGTGATGCCGCGCAGGTTGACAGCAGTCAGGCCGACGACGGCCACGATGGCGAGGAACCGAGTCGCGAACGCGTCGCCCCCGACCGCATACGTCGCGACGGTGAGCGCCATCGCAGCGCACGAGGCCGTCTTGCCGACGACGAACCCCCAGCCGGCAAGGAACCCCCACCACGGCCCGAGCCGCTCCCGCCCGTAGACGTAGGTGCCGCCCGAGGTGGGGTACTGCGCGGCCAGCTGCGCCGACGCCGTGGCGTTGCACCAGGCCACCGACGCGGCGATGAGCAGGCCCACCAGCAGGCCGGATCCGGCGGCGACGGCGGCGGGTTTGAAGACCGCGAAGACCCCGGCGCCGATCATCGAGCCGAGGCCGATCACCACGGCGTCGCGGACACCCAGCCCCCGGTGCAGGGCGGGTGGGTCGGTGGGGCGGTCAGCGGCCGTCGTCGTCCTCCTCCTACCCGTGGTCCTCGGAGTCGTCGTCGTCACCCGGACCGTTGTCGTCGTCCGGGTCGTCCGGCACCTCGTCCCAGCTCGCGAAATACGTGACGATCTGCACCTCGGGGTTGTCGGCGACCTCGAGGACGAGCTGTCGTAGCCCGACCTGGCGGTGGTCCGGAAGGCGAACTCGCTTGAGCCCACTGCGGTTCGGCGGGCCGTCGTGCCGCTCCCACCACGTGCGGGCCTCCGGTGTGACGGTGAAGACCTCCTCCATCAGCTCCATGAACGACGGGTCGTGTCCGTACTGCGAGAAGGACTCCCGGAAGAGCGCCACCTGGGTGCGCGCCTCCCCCTCCCAGTCGACATAGAGCCGCCGGGCCTCGGGGTCGCACAGGTAGAACCAGAGCATGTTGCGTTCATGGGGGGGACGGCGGTGCCAGTTCGTGAACAGCAGCTCGGCGGCCCGGTTCCAGTCGAGCAGGTCCCAGCGCGCACCCATGACGTAGGTGGGGTTGGGCTCAAGGACCGCCGTGAGCTCTTCGACCTCCTCACCGATCTCTGTGATGAGCGCCCGCGGCCGCCGGACCGATCCGGTGCGCAGGTCGAGGAGCAACCGCTGCTCACCGGCCGTGAGTCGTAGCGCGCGCCCGATCGCGCGCAGGACCTCGGGCGACGGTCGCACGTCCTGGCCCCGTTCGATGAACCTGTAGTAGGCGACAGAGAGGTCGGCGAGCTCGGCGACCTCCTCCCGGCGCAACCCCGGATCGTCGTGCCCGCGCCCGCGTGCGATCCCGACCTCCTCCGGCTGCAGACGCATCCGGCGCTCCCGCAGGAACTCGCCCAGCGACAGCCCGGTGTCACGCGTACCTGGGCCGGGGGGCGTCATGGCGACAGTGTGCCAGCGGCGGCGCGCTCAGCGACGTCCGCGACTGTCCCGTCTGGCGTACAAGCCCAGGGGCGCTCCGTTAGGTTGACCTCCATGGCAGGTCGCACAACGAAGGCCGCTCGGGAGGCTGCCAGGACACCGCACTCGCCCGCGGGACTGCTCGTGCGGCTGCGGGGGCTGCGGCCGTCGCTGTCGCCCGCGGAGGACCGGGTCGCGGAACGCGTCCTTGCCGACCCTCGGGCCGCGGCGGCGCTGACCATCAGCGAGCTCGCCGACGAGGCCCACACGTCGGAGACGACCGTGCTCCGGTTCTGTAAACGCCTTGGTATGCCCGGCTACCCCCAGCTGCGCCTCGCCCTCGCCGCGGAGTCGGCGCAGCCCCGGCTGCGCACCGTCGCCGAGTCGGACATCAACGAGGACGACCGCATCGACGACATCATCAGCAAGGTGGCCTACGCAGGGGCGAGCGCGGTCGAGGAGACGGCACAGCAGCTCGACCGAGACGCCCTCGACGCCGCGGCCGACGCGATTGCGCGGGCCAGCCGCGTCGACCTCTACGGCAGTGGGGCCAGCGGGGTCGTGGGGATCGACGCACAGCAGAAGCTGCACCGGATCGGCGTCGTCGCCTTCGCCTGGAACGACCCGCACATCGCCCTGACCAGCGCGACCCTGCTCCAGCCCGGCGACGTCGCCATCGGTATCTCGCACTCCGGCACGACCAAGGAGACGATCGAGGCGCTCGCCGCGGCCCGCGGGCGCGGCGCCACCACCATCGCCGTCACGAACTTCCCCCTGTCGCGTCTCGCCGCCACGGCCGACCTGCTGCTGACCACCGCGGCCAGGGAGCCCTCAATGCGGTCGGGCGCGACGGCCAGCCGGATCGCCGCGCTCACCGTCGTCGACTGTCTCTATATCGCCGTGGCCCATCGTGACCTCACCCGAGCGACCAGGGCCGTGGCCGACACCCGCGCCGCCGTCGCCGGCCACCACGTCTGACCGCCTGCCGTGACGCGTGAGAGCCGTTCGCCGTCGTCGACAGCCGATGTGGCACGTACCGACCTTGCCCGCGTGCCTGACGCCGTCCAGGTCATAGCACCGACGGAGGAGCGCAACCCGGCGTCCGTCGGCATCGACCAGATGTCCTCGCTCGAGGTGCTCCAGCTGCTCAACGCCGAGGACACGACGGTGCCCGTCGCCGTCCGTGCCGTGCTGCCCGAGCTCGCGCACCTCGTCGACGCGGCGGTCGCCCGCATCCGCTCGGGCGGGACCGTGCACTACTTCGGCGCGGGCACGTCCGGCCGGCTCGCGGTCATTGACGCCGCGGAGCTGCCGCCCACCTTCAGCTCCCCGCCGGGCCTCTTTATCGCGCATCACGCCGGCGGTACGGCGGCCCTGCTCGAGGCGCTCGAGAACGTCGAGGACGACGAGCAGGCCGGTCGGCGTGAGGCGGCCGGGCTCAGGCCGACGGACATCGCCATCGGGCTGACCGCTTCCGGGCGCACCCCGTTCGTGGCCGGCGCGCTGCGGACGGCCCGCGACCGCGGCGCGCTCACCGCCCTCGTCACCGCGCATCCCGAGTCGGAGATCGGGGTGCTGGTCGACCACCTCGTCGCGCCGGCCACCGGCCCGGAGGCGGTCACCGGCTCGACGCGGCTCAAGGCCGGCAGCGCCCAGAAGCTCGTCCTCAACGGGTTCTCGACGGCCGTGATGATCGCGCTCGGCCGGACCTATTCCCACTTCATGGTGGACCTCTTCGCGACGAACGCCAAGCTGCGCGGCCGCGTCCTACGAATCCTGCGGGAGGCCACCGGCGCCGACGAGGCGGCCGCGCGGCAGGCGCTCTCCGACGCTCAGGGTGAGCTGAAACCCGCTCTGCTGCAGCTCCTTTCGGGGCTCCCGGCTCACGAAGGACGACGGCTGCTGGCCCTGCACGACGGTTCGGTGGCCGCCGCGTTGCGTGCCGCCGCCCCGGTGCGCTGACCGGGGCCCGGGTGAGCGGGTTGCAGCGGAGGATCCTGGTCGGCGTGGACGTCGGTGGTTCCGGCCTGCGCTGCCGGGTGGAGGTCGACGGTGTGCCCGGCCCGGTCCATTCGGCGCCGGGTGCCCGGATCACCCCGTCGGGGATCGACATCTGCGCCCTCGTCGACTCCGTCGCCCCCTGCGTCGAGACCGCTGGGCGGCCGGACGTGTTCGTCTGGTCGATGCGAGGGCTCGTGGCCCTGGCTGAGCCCACCGACGTGATGGCCACCCTCAAGACCCGCTTCGGCTCCACCCGGACCGCGCTGGTCGGAGATGCGCTGGCGGCCATGGTCGGCGCGGTGGGAGGGGTCCGGCCGGGCGCGGTCGTCGCGGCCGGGAGCGGGGCCGTCGCCTTCGCGACCGACTTCGGGGAGACCTGGCGCCGCATCGACGGATGGGGCCACGTCCTCGGTGACCGCGGGTCCTCCGCGTGGGTCGGCCTGCGGGCGCTGGAGAGCGCTCTGGAGACCTACGACGGCGTCTCGACCAGCGGCGCGGCCCTCCTCGTCGCCGCGACCGAGCGGCTCGGCCATCCCGAGTCCTGGCCCCGTCAGGTGATGACCCGCTCCGATGCCGTCGAGGTCATCGCCTCCCTCGCCCCGTCAGTGACCGCGCTCGCCGCCACCGACCCCGAGGCGGGGCGGATCTGCGGCGACGCCGGCCGAGCCCTCGCCCACTCGCTGGCGGCCGCGGCGGCCGGGATCGAGGGCGCCCGACTCAGCAGCAC
>JALZBI010000212.1 GCA_030947565.1 Actinomycetota bacterium | reverse complement strand
CGTAGGTGGCCGCGAGCTGGCTCAGGGTGTCTCCCGGCTTGACCGTGATGGTCTTGCCACTGGCCTTCGGCGCCGCGTTGGTCGCCTTGGTCGGGGCCTTGGTCGGGGCCTTGGTCGGGGCCTTGGCGGGGGCCTTGGTGGTCGTCTGCGGGGCGGCAGCCGGAGCCGTGCGCGTGGTGGAGCGCGACACCTGAGCCGGAGCGGCGGCCGGAGCCGGGGCAGCAACCGGAGCCGGGGCAGCAACCGGAGCCGGAGCGGCGGCCGGAGCCGGAGCGGACGAGTCCGCGCCACCGTTGGACCGGGTCAGACCGGCCTTGACGGAGCAGACGGGCCAGGCGCCGGGGCCCTGGCCGACGAGCACCTTCTGGGCGACGGCGATCTGCGCCTCACGGGACGCGAGGTTGGCCTGGCTGGCGTAGGCGTTGCCGCCGTAGGCCGCCCAGGTCGACGAGGTGAACTGCAGGCCACCGTAGAACCCGTTGCCGGTGTTGATGGCCCAGTTGCCACCGCTCTCGCATGCGGCAACGGCGTCCCAGACGGACGCGGCGTTGGCCTCGTTCGCCATGGCGATGCCGCCGATCATGGTGGCCGCACCAGCGACACCGATGCCCGCGAAGCGAGTCTTGAGCGAGCGCAGCCGCGGGGCGGCGTGCTTGGGGGAGTAGTGCACGAAGATTCCTCTCCTGACGTGCGCATACGGGGTTAGCTGTCGGGATCGGGCTGTCAGGTGCCCTGCCGGTCGAACCGGCTCTCGCCCCAAGGCCGGTGCACGCACCGGCCCATCGTGGGTCCCCCATCCTCGTCATGCCCCGGACCATCCGGGTAAGTGCTCGCCTGACGAGGCTCAGCGCAGCGAGCACACACTGATTGGGTGTTGCTATTCATCTGATGAGAGCGCCCGACGAATCGTGACGACTGCATGACGGTAGGTCATCTGTCGGTAAAAACCAAGCCACGCCGAGATCTTTCTGTGACCTATCCGTGTTCTATGCGTGACCACGGGGGCAGGGTGGCGCCCCCTCGAACGCCCAGAATCGCGCTCAGGACGCGCCGAGGCTCCACGGCAGGGGCCACCATCCCAGCCGGCCGTGGTGGACGAACGCCAGTGCCGTGAGAACGACGGCCGCAGCCAGGAGCAGCCCCACCAGCAGGCCCCGCACCGGCCCGTGCGGCGCCAGACCACGGACGAGGGAGCGCGACCCACGCCGGAGCGAGGCCCCTCCCGGTCCCCACCACGCAACGAGCGCACCGACGGCGAATCCGCTGGCAGCACCCGCTGCTGAGACCCCGCCCAGGGCCGACGAGGTCGCGGCCGAGATGCCGAGGGTGGCGGATAAGGCAGCGGAAGCCGCCACCACCGCGGGGAGCAGCAGTCCGACGACGGTGAGGAGGGCGGCGACGACGACGTGCCACGGGCTGAGCGCCACCGCCAGGGGCAGGTCCGCGCGGCGCCGCCCATAGCGGTAGCGCCGCATGATGAGCGCCGTCACCGAGCGGTCGCTGAACCGCGCCGCCCAGCACCAGAGCGCCGCCGTGACCAAGGTCACTCCCGGCCACGTCGCCACTCCGGCGGTGAAGGCCGCCCCTAGGGCCAGGATCGTGCCCGTGCGCATCGGCCGGCCGATGCGAGGGTCCGGCTCCTGGGGGTCGGCGTCCCAGGCCGCCTGCCAGTCCGAGTCCTCGTCGTCGGAGCCGGGCCTGAACCCCGAGCCGTCCTGGCCGTCCGACTCGTCTGAGTCTCCCCAGTCTCTCCAGTCTCTGCGGTCTCTCCGGTCAGCCTCCGACGACCCCCTCGGCCCAGCGTCGGCACCGGGGTACTCGTCTGCCGGCGTGGAGCCTGTCGGCTCGGCCATAGGCAGGGGCGCGGTCAGGCCTCGTCCCTCTGTCTGCGCGGGGCGCCCCGGCACCCGCACCGTGGCCGGCGACCCAGCGGCATACCTCTCGAGGGCCGCGACCACCTCGCGGGCGGGCGGGCGCCGGCGGGGGTCAGGCGAGAGCGCCGCCGCGAGCAGCGGGGTGAGCCGATCGTCCACGCCGGTGAGGTCCGCCTCGCCCCGGCTGACCCGGCCCAGGACCACGTCCATCGGACCCCGTCCGAACGGGGGGCGCCCCGAGGCGGCGTACGCCAGGGTCGCCGCCCAGCCCCACCAGTCGGTCGCCTGGGTGACCGGGGAGCCGCCGATGACCTCCGGTGACAGGTAGCCGGGCGTGCCCATGACCAGCCCGCTGCTCGTGAGCCGCAGGTCATCGGCGATGTGGGCGATGCCGAAGTCGATGACCACCGGCTCGCCGTCGTCGAGCAGGACGTTGGCGGGCTTGAGGTCGCGGTGCACGACGCCGACGCCGTGGATCGCCTCCAGGGCCTCCACGAGGCCATGGCCCACCCTGACCAGCTCGGCGGGTGTCAGCGGGCCTTCGTCGAGGACCACGTCGTCGAGAGAGGGCCCGGCGACGTAGCGGGTCACCAGGTAGGGGCGTTCACCAGCAATGTCGGAGTCGATGACCGCGGCGACCCGCTCGCTGGTGATCCGGCCAAGGGTGTCGACCTCGCGCTCGAGGCGCCACCGCGCCTCCGGGTCGTACGCCACGTGCGGACGCAGCACCTTGATGGCCACCGCGCGGCCGTGCCGGTCGAGGCCGAGGTGGACGACGCCCATGCCGCCCTCGCCGAGCCGGGACACGAGTCGGTAGGGCCCGAGGCGCTCGTGCTGCCCCGGCCCGACCCGCTCACCCGTCGGACGGTCGGCGCGGGTGGCCTCGTGGTCGAGCGCCATGGGCTCCACGGTAAGCCGTCAACGTTGCGGCGGGCAGCCGCTCACTGCTGGATGTAGCCAACGAGTTGGTCACGTTCCGACTGCAGCGAGTCGATGCGGAACTTGACCACGTCGCCGATGCTGACGATCGAGTGCAGCCGGCCGTTGACGACCACCGGCAGGTGCCGGATGCGCCGCTCGGTCATCACCCGCGCCAACGCCTCGAGGTCGTCGTCGGGGCCGGCGGTCGTGACCTCGCTGGTCATGATGGCGCTGACCGGGCCACCGACGATGTCGGCACCGGTGCGGTGCAGGTGGCGCACGACGTCACGCTCGCTGACGATGCCGGCGACGTCTCCGCCGTCCCGACTCACGACGACGGCGCCGATCTTTCGTTCCTCCAGCAGGGCGAGAAGCTGCGCGACGGTGTCGTCCGGATGGATCGACACGACGCCCTCGCCCTTGCTGCGCAACACGTCGGCAATCTTCATGACAGGACGGTAGCCCCCCGGGCACGGGTGGCGCCAGGCACAGCGATGCTTCGCCGCACCCCATACCCTGGAGAGATCGCCGATCCAGAGGAGCTGAACCTCGTTGGCCACCCCCGCCCGCCGCCACGAACTCGTCATCGCGGCCAACCGGCTCCCCGTCGACAAGCTCACGGCGCCGGACGGCACCGTCTCCTGGGGCCGCTCACCAGGCGGTCTGGTCACGGCCATGGGCTCGGTGATGCGCGACCGCGGCGGGGCCTGGGTCGGCTGGGACGGCGAGGCCGGCCAGGGGACGACACCGTTCACCCACGAGGGCATCTACCTGCAACCCGTGGGCCTGTCCACGGTGGAGATCGAAGAGTTCTACGAGGGGTTCAGCAACGGCACCCTCTGGCCCATCTACCACGACGTCATCGTGCAGCCGTCGTTCCACCGCGACTGGTGGCGCACCTACGTCGAGGTCAACCAGCGGTTCGCGGATGCGGTCGTGGAGCTGGCCGCCCAGGGCGGGACGGTCTGGGTGCAGGACTACCAGCTGCAGCTGATGCCCCGGATGGTGCGCGAGCAACGCCCGGACCTTCGCATCGGCTGGTTCAACCACATCCCTTTCCCAGCGGTCGAGCTCTTCGCCCAGATCCCTTGGCGCCGGGCCATCCTCGAGGGTCTGCTCGGCGCCGACTTCCTCGGCTTCCAGCGGGTCGCCGACGCTCAGAACTTCGTCCGGGCCTGTCGCCGGCTCATCCAGGTGACGACGAAGAAGGACACCGTCACCTTGACGAGCCGTGACGGTTCGCGCCACACGACCCGAGCGAGCGCCATCCCGATCTCGATCGACTTCGCCGCTCTGGAGACGCTGGCCATGTCACCCGAGGTCATGGACCGGGCTGTGGAGCTGCGTCACCAGCTCGGTGACCCACGGGTCCTCATGCTCGGCGTCGACCGCCTCGACTACACCAAAGGCATCCGCCACCGCCTCAAGGCCTACGAGGAGCTGTTGCAGGATAAGGCGATCACGCCCCCGGACGTCACCTTCGTCCAGGTGGCCACGCCCAGCCGCGAGCGGGTCGAGGCCTACCGGTCACTGCGTGAGCACGTCGAGACCACCGTCGGGCGGATCAACGGGGAGTATGCGCCGATCGGCTCGCCGGCGGTCCACTACCTCCACCATGCCTATCCCCAGGCAGAGATGGCGGCACTGTACCTCGCGGCCGACGTCATGCTCGTCACGCCGCTGCGCGACGGGATGAACCTCGTGTCCAAGGAGTACGTCACCTGCCGCCACGACCTGGGTGGCGCGCTCGTGCTCTCGGAGTTCACCGGCGCGTATCACGAGCTGCACCAGGCGTTCGTGTGCAACCCGCACGATATCGAGGGCCTGAAGCAGACGATCCTCAAGGCCATCAACACCCCTGCCCACGACAAGGCCCGCATCATGAAGTCCCTGCGCCGTCGAGTGGCCGACCACGACGTCAACCGGTGGGCCACCCGGTTCCTCGACGCGCTCGCGGTCGCCCCCGCGCACCCGGAGAACCCGCTGCAGTCCGCCCGCCCGCAGTCGCGGGTCACCGCGGGCCCCGAGGCCCGGAGCGGGCGATGAGCGACCAGCCCGGTCGTGGTCCGGAGGCCGACGAACCCGACGAGCCCGACCAGCCCGACGGCGGCCCGTCCGGGAGCCCGTCGGCCCCCGGCCCCGCGGAGGAGCTCACCTCGGCTCTGGAGCAGGCCGCGAATGCCCCCACCCTGCTCGTCGCGTCCGACTTCGACGGCGCCCTCGCCGAGTTCACCGTCGACCCGGAGGACTCGAAGCCGGCGCCGGGGGCCATGGCCGCGCTCCGCGGTCTCGCCGCGCTCCCC
>JALZBI010000211.1 GCA_030947565.1 Actinomycetota bacterium | reverse complement strand
GCCCCGTAAGGGCCGTCGTCCCGACGCGCGCCCGTAGGCGCATACTGCTGGGCGAGCCCGGTCAACGGGCCGGGACCACCTGGCCGCTGACCTCGGCGACCCCGATCCGGGTGCCGTCCGGTCCGGGCGCCCACGCCGTCATCGTCACCACGTCGCCGTCCTCGAGGTAGGCCCGACTCGACCCGTCGACGAGGGTGACCGGCCGGGTGCCGTTCCACGTCAGCTCGAGCAGACTGCCCAGGGAGCCCGGGTCGGCGCCGCTCACCGTCCCCGAGGCGAACAGGTCGCCGTTGCGCAGGGACGCGCCGTTGACCGTGAGGTGGGCGAGCAGCTGCTCGGGTGACCAGTACGTCGCGCGGAAGTCCGGCCGCGAGACCGCCGAGCCGTTGACGCATACCTCGAGGTGGAGGTCGATCCCTTGGGCACCCACGCCTGTGGGGGTCAGGTAGGGCAGCGGCTCCGGGTCGGTCTGGCCGGGCACCGGGACCCGGGCGGCCCCGAACGCCGCCATCGGGGTGACCCACGCCGAGATACTCGTCGCGAACGACTTGCCGAGGAAGGGGCCGAGCGGCACGTACTCCCAGGCCTGGATGTCGCGAGCGCTCCAGTCGTTGAGCAGGACGACGCCGAATAGGTGCTCGCCGGCCTCGTCGACCGGCACGGCCGACCCGAGCGTGGTCGCGCCGCCGACGACGAACCCCACCTCGGCCTCGATGTCGAGGCGAACGCTGGGCCCGAAGACGGGGGCGGCGTCGCCCGCCCCCTTGCGCTGCCCGGTGGGGCGCACCACGTCGGTGCCGCTGACGACCACGGTGCCGGCCCGCCCGTGGTAGCCGATCGGCAGGTGCTTCCACGCCGCGGGGAGGTCCGGGTGGTCGGGGCGGAAGATCGCGCCGACGTTGCCGGCATGGTGCTCGCTGGCGTAGAAGTCGACGTAGTCGGCCACCTCGAAAGGCAGGTGCAGGGCGACGTCGGCGAGCGGGAGGAGGAAGGGTTCCACCGCGTCGCGGTAGGCGTCGTCGGTCAGCACCGTCGTCAGCCACTCCCGTGCGGAGGCCCACGCGTCCGGCCCCAGCGCGAGGAACCGGTTGAGGCCGGCGCATGCCCACACGTCACCAGACTCCATCCCGGCCCGTTCCGCAGCGCCGGCCGCGTCGAGCACGAGGTCCCCGATCCGCACCCCGACACGGGGTGAGCCACCGGTCGGCGAGAAGACGCCGTAGGGGAGGGTCTGCAGCCCGAAGGGATGGTCCGCCGGCACGTCCAGCCATGTCGTCACGGCGCTACGGTAGCGGTATGGCGCACTACCAGCGGGTGGGCAGCGTGCCGCCCAAACGGCATACCCAGCAGCGTCGCCCGGCCACGAGAGGACGACAGGGCGAGCTCTACTACGAGGAGCTCATGGGGGAGGAGGGCTTCTCCTCCGACTCCTCGCTGCTCTACCACCGCAACATCCCCTCGACCGTCGCCGCGGTGCGCGAGTGGCCCATCGGTGACCTCTCGACCGCGCCGAACCACCCCCTGCAGCCGCGCCACCTCAAGCTCCACGACCTGTTCGACGCGGCCGCAGTGCGGCGCAGCGACCCCGTGACCGGCCGCCGGCTGGTGCTCGGCAACGGCGACGTGCGCATCTCGTATGCCGTGTCGGCGCAGCCGAGCCCGTGGTACCGCAACGGGATCGGCGACGAGTGCGTCTACGTCGAGCGCGGCCGCGGGTGGGTCGAGACGGTCTTCGGCGCGTTCGAGGTGGGGGAGGGCGACTACGTCATCGTGCCCCGGGCGACGACGCACCGCTGGATCCCGAGGCGCTCGACCAAGGACCCGTTACGCACGTACGTGATCGAGGGCAACTCGCACATCGCACCGCCGAAGCGCTACCTGAGCAAGTACGGGCAGCTGCTGGAGCACGCGCCCTACTGCGAGCGCGACCTCCGGCTGCCGGACGGCCCGCTGCTCGCCGAGGACGTCGGCGCGTCCGCGGACGAGGAGACCGAGGTGTTCATCAAGCACCGAGGGTCCGGGCCCGGGGGCGTCGTCGGCACCGTGCATACCCTGCCGTTCCACCCGCTCGACGTCGTCGGCTGGGACGGGTGCCTCTACCCCTACGTCTTCAACGTGCGCGACTTCGAGCCGATCACGGGGCGGGTGCACCAGCCGCCGCCGGTGCACCAGGTGTTCGAGGGCTGGAACTTCGTCGTCTGCAACTTCGTGCCGCGCAAGGTCGACTACCACCCGCTGTCGATCCCCGTGCCCTACTACCACTCCAACGTCGACAGCGACGAGATCATGTTCTACGTCGACGGCGACTACGAGGCGCGCAAGGGCTCCGGGATCGGCAAGGGGTCGGTCTCGGTGCACCCCGGGGGGCACCCGCACGGTCCGCAGCCGGGGGCGAGCGAGGGGTCGATCGGCGTGCAGTACTTCGACGAGCTGGCCGTCATGGTCGACACCTTCCGCCCGCTCGAGCTGGGCGAGGCCGGCCGCGCGGTCGACGACGGCGCCTACGCGATGTCCTGGAACCGCGGCTGAGCGGGCTCGTGCTCGAACGGCGAGCCACGATCAACCCGCCAACCCCCACATGTGTCAGGTGTCGTCGCTGAAGGCTGGCGATCAGCGGCAACGACTGACACATGGGGGGGGCCGGGGCTGTTCGGGTGCGGGAGGGCCGGCGTCTCGGCGCCGCAGCCTGTGGATAGCGCCCGGTCACGGCTGGTCGACACGTCAAAGATCACTCTCATGGACGCTTCGGGACGCGGGCAGGGAGAGCCGTTCACCCGGGACGACGCGATCTCGGCCGGGTTGACCGCTCGGCAGCTACGCAGCGCTCGGTTCGTGCGGCTGCACCGCAACGTCTACCTGGCCCGTGAGACCCCGCTGTCCCTGCCGGTACGCGCGCGGGGACTGATGCTGGTCGCGCCGCCCTCCGCGGTGGTGAGCCATCAGAGCGCGGCCGTCCTGTGGGGCGGGACGGTGCCCGAGTCGTCGCGGGTCCACGTCACCGTGCCGCGGCGCGAGACGCTGCGGGTTGAGGGCGTGCGCACCCACCAGTCTGACCGTGACCGCGCCTGCACCACGGCCTTCGGGGTGCGCGTGACCACTCCCGAGCAGACGTTCGTCGATCTGGCGTCAACCTTGGACCTCGTCCAGCTGGTCGTTCTCGGCGACCGCTTGGTGCGTCGTGAGCGGACGACCCCGGACCGTCTGGTCCGTGCCACCGATGCCTGGATCGGGCCACACCGTGGCCTCGCAGGCCGCGCCGCCGCCCTGGTGCGCTCGGGGGTCGACTCCCCACCGGAAAGCCGGCTGCGGATGCTCGTCGTCCTGGCGGGTCTGCCAGAGCCGACGGTGAACCACATCCTGCGTGACCCGCATACCGGCGCCTGGCAGCGGCGGTTCGAACTGGCCTACGAAGAGCTGCGCCTGGCCGTGGAGTACGAGGGGCGGCACCACCTGGATGACGAGATCTGGGCCGGCGACATCGACCGCCGTGAGGAGCTGGACCGCCGCACCTGGCGGGTCGTCCAGGTCATCAACAAGGGGCTCTACGAGACGCCGCTTCGAACGCTCCAGCGGCTCGACCAGGCGCGGATCGACCGCGGCGCCGCACCCACGAGACGCTTCGCCGACGAGTGGAAGCGCTACTTCCCCGGTCGGCAACCCGGGTGACACCACTGCCACATGTGTCAGACGTTGTCGCGTGCACGCCGTCGTAGCGACAACGACTGACACATGGAGCGGGAGGGGTTGCGCCGGCGCCACACGTCGGTAATGTGCGGCGCGGACCGGGCTGGCGGCACACGATCCCGCCCCGGGCCTCCACCCCGACACAGATGGAGTGACATGACCCCCCGACTCATCGAGTCCGAGACCACCCGCCGGCAGCTGCTGGCCCTCGCCACCGTCGGCGGTGCCGGTGCCGGTGCCCTGAGCGTCGCCGCCGCCGCCCCGGCCCGCGCGGCCGGGAGCCGCCCCACCGCGGGCAACCCCGGCGGCACCCACGACTACACGTTGACCGTGATCGGCACGACCGACCTGCACGGCAACGTCTACAACTGGGACTACTTCAAGAACACCGAGTACGACGACGCCAAGCACAACGACATCGGCATCGCCAAGGCGGCCACGCTCATCAAGGCGGTCCGCGCCGAGCGGGGCAAGGCCAACACGCTCACGCTGGACGCCGGCGACACGATCCAGGGCACGCCCCTGGCCTACTACTTCGCCAAGGTCGAGCCCATCACCAGCGGCTCGCGGCACCCGATGGCCGACGCCATGAACGCCGTCGGCTACGACGCGGCCGCCCTCGGCAACCACGAGTTCAACTACGGCCTCGACCTGCTGCGCACCTTCGAGAAGCAGTGCCAGCACCCGCTGCTGTCGGCCAACACCGTGGGCTGGAAGACCGGTGCCCCGCTGTTCCCGCCGTTCACCATCAAGATCGTGCGGGTCCCCGGGCAGAAGCCCCTGCGGGTCGGCATCCTCGGCCTCGTGACGCCCGGTGTCGCCATCTGGGACAAGGCGAACGTCGAGGGCAAGGCCCGGTTCCCCGGCATCGTCGAGCAGGCCAAGGTCTACGTGCCCCGGCTCAAGACCGCCGGGTGCGACGTCGTCATCGTCTCCTGCCACTCGGGAGCCACGACGTCCTCCTCCTACGGCGACGCGCTGCCCTACCCCGAGAACGCGAGCACCCTGCTCGCCCAGCAGGTGCCCGACATCGACGCGATCCTCGTCGGCCACGCCCACGTCGAGGTCAACACGACGGTCACCAACGAGAAGACCGGCCGCAAGGTGCTGCTCGTCGAGCCGCTCTACTGGGGTATGCGGGTGGCCGAGATGACCATCCCGCTCACCAAGACCCGGGGTCAGTGGGTCGTCGACGACGGTGGGCTCGCCGGCACCCTCTACAACGCCAACACCGTGCCCGAGGACGCCGAGATCGCCGCCCTGATCCGGCCGGCCCACGAGAAGGTCCTCACCTACGTCAACAGCGTGATCGGCACCTCGAAGCAGGCCATGTCCGCGGCGACCTCCCGCTACGAGGACACGGCCGCCATGGACTTCATCAACTATGTCCAGGCCGACGCGGTGAAGAAGGCGCTC
>JALZBI010000210.1 GCA_030947565.1 Actinomycetota bacterium | reverse complement strand
CGGTTCACGCTGGTGACGTCGACCTTCGTGCCCGACGGTGTGTTCGAGCCGCTCAGCGACCTGTCCGCCCACCCCGCCCTGCTGTACGTGCGCACGACCGAGCTGTCGCGGCTGCCGTCACCCGTCGACGGCTGAGGTCACGCCTCGGCGGCCACCGGTGCGTCGAACCGGTAACCGGCGCCCCGGGCCGTGACGACGAGCCTCGGGTCCGACGGGTCGACCTCGACCTTCTCGCGCAGCCGCCGCACGTGGACGGTCACGGTCGAGGTGTCGCCGAAGTCCCATCCCCAGACCCGCCGCATCAGCTGTTCCTTGGTGAACGCCTCACCCGGGTGCGACATGAGGTAGCCGAGCAGGTCGAACTCCCTTGGCGTCAAGCCGATCTCATCGGAGTCGACGTTGACCCGACGGGCGCCGAGGTCGATGCTCAGCCGGCCCGCACGCAGTCGGCGGGGCACCAGGGGCTGGGCGCCCAGCCGTTCCGCGCGGCGGAGCAGCGACTGCACGCGGCCGACGACCTCCCGGGGGCTGAACGGCTTGACCACGTAGTCGTCCGCCCCGAGGTCGAGTCCGAGGAGACGGTCGTCCTCGTCGCCGAGCGCGCTCAGGATGATCACCGCCGCCGTGTCGTCGTCGGCGCGACGGCGCCGCAGCACGTCGAGGCCCGACATCCCGGGGAGCATGATGTCGAGGATGACGACGTCGGGCCGCCGTCGGGCCCACTCGGCCAACGCGGTCGGGCCGTCGGCCGCCACCGCCGCGTCGAACCCCGCCTTGCTGAGGTAGGCGAGCAGCACCCCGGACACGGTGGCGTCGTCCTCGGCGACGAGCACGCTGGCGACCACCTCGCGACTCTAGTGCGGGGGCCCGACCTGGGTCGCGCCCGGTGAGCGCGTAGCCCGCCGTAAGGCGTTCGTGAGGCGTTCCAGTGAGCGGAGTGGCGGCTGCGTGCATACGGTGCGACGGTGGCGTATCGGGACGAGGCTGGCGGCCGGCATGCCGTCGATGTGGTGTTGCCCTGTCTCGACGAGGCGCAGGCGCTGCCGTGGGTCCTCGGACGGTTGCCCGACTGGGCACGCGCCATCGTGGTGGACAACGGCTCGGCGGACGGGTCGCCCCAGCTCGCGGCCTCCTTGGGCGCTCAGGTGGTCTCGGAGTGGCGGCGAGGCTACGGAGCGGCGTGCCACGCCGGGCTGGAGGCCGCGACCGCACCCTGGGTCGCCTTCATGGACTGCGACGCCAGCCTCGACCCGGCGCATCTGGAACGGCTCCGCGAGGCGACGGACCAGTCGGGGCTGCCGTCCCTGGTCGTCGGCCGGCGCATACCCCAGAGCGCGTCCAGCTGGCCCTGGCACCTGCGGTTCGCCAACCGGGAGGTCGCCCGCCGGGTCAACCGGCGGACCGGACTGAGACTGGCCGATATCGGGCCGATGCGGCTCGCGCCCCGCGAACCCCTGCTGGCGCTCGGGCTGGAGGACCGCCGGTCCGGTTACCCGGTCGAGACCGTCGTCCGCGCGGCCGAGTCCGGGTGGCGGGTGGTGTCGGTCGACGTGCCCTACGCCGACCGCGCCGGGCGTTCCAAGGTCACGGGCACTCCCATGGGGGTCATCCGAACGGTGCGCGACATGAGCGCGGTGCTGACCCGGTGATCCCCGACACCGTCATCGTGCTCGCCAAGTCGCCCCGGCCCGGTCGGGTGAAGACCCGGCTACAGCCCACGTTCAGCGGCGCTGAGGCGGCCGCGCTGGCGGCGGCCTCGATCCGCGACACGCTCGACACGGTGGCGCGGCTCGGTCCCCGACGCCTCGTCGTCGCCTGGGACGGTCCCCCGGTCGGCTGGCTTCCGCCGCAGGCCGTCGTGCTGCCGCAGCGGGGGACGGGTCTCGACGAGCGGCTCGAGCACGTCTTCGCCGACGTCTTCGCCTTGGATCCCGCACCGGGCGGTGTCGACATCGGTCCGGGTCGACCGACGCTGCTCGTCGGGATGGACACGCCCCAGCTCGCGCCTCGTGACCTTGACGTCGACTGGGCGGGTCACGACGCGGTGCTGGGCCCCTCGGAGGACGGCGGCTACTGGGCGATCGGGTTCCGCCGCTATGTCGCCGGCGCGATCCGCGGCGTGCCGATGTCGACGTCCGCCACCGGAAACGTGCAGTACGCGCGCCTCAAGGCCCTCGGGCTCGACGTGCTGGAGCTGCCCGCGCTGCTCGACGTGGACGAGCCCGCCGACGCCGCACGGGTCGCGGCCGGCTGGCCCGGCAGCCGGTTCGGCCGGCTGCATCGTCGGCTCGTGGAGTCGCCCTGCTCGCCGACCATCCTCTTCGACGCGGCCCTGGCCGGCGCTGCCGTGGAGATCCGGGTCGGTGAGCACGGCGAGGGGACCGTGCTGTCCATCGACGGCGCGACTCCTGCGGAGTCCGGTCTCGGAGCCCTCATCCGTCCGGGCCACCTCGACACCTCGGCCTGGCAGCGGATGAGTGAGGCCGACGAGGTCGTGGTGTCCCGCTGCGAGGGCCCGGTGCTCGACGTGGGGTGCGGCCCGGGACGGTTCGTCGAGGCCTTGGCCAGCAGGGGCGTCCCCGTGCTCGGAGTCGACCTGTCTCGTGCCGCCGTCGACCAGACGCGTCTGCGCGGCGCCTCGGCCCTCGTCCGTGACGTCAACGACCGGCTCCCGGGGGAGGGCCGGTGGGGCACCGTCCTGCTGGCCGACGGCAACATCGGCATCGGCGGTGACCCCCTCGCCCTGCTCCGACGCTGTCGCGACCTGCTCCGCCCCGGGGCGGTGGCGCTGGTCGAGACGAGCGTCGACCCTCATGAGGACCGGCGCACCACGGTCACCCTGCACGGACCGTCGGGCCGCCGTTCGCACGCGGTCCCGTGGGCCGTCGTTGGTGCCCAGGCCGTGGTGGAGCTGGCGGCGCGGGCCGGGTTCGTCGCGGTGGAGGACTGGCGGGTGTCGGGCCGGTCGTTCGTCATGCTCCGGCACGCGGGCTGAACCTCCCCGCTGGGGGGGCTGTGGACAACAAGGACCCGGTCCGGCCGCGACTGGCGAAGATGGCCGGATGAGCCTCGTGATGCCGGCCAGCCTGCGCTCTGCCGGTGCCCCCACCGTGCCGGGGTATGCCCTGGGCGAGTTCCTCGGTCGCGGGTCCTCGGCGGTGGTGTGGGCGGGAACGAGCGACGCCTCAGGGGAGCAGGTGGCCGTCAAGGTGTTCGCGGGGGATCGGCCTCCGACACTACGGGGGCAGGTCCTGGCTGCGGCTCAGCGCGAGCTGAGCCTGTCCCGGCGTCTCGACACCGATCACGTGGTCCGGGCCCGCGAAGGCCTCGAGCTCGACGACGGCCGGATCGCGCTGGTCCTCGACCTGGCGGACGCCGGCAGCCTGCGCGATGTCGTGACCATCCGCGGAGGTCTGCCGTTGGGGGAGGTCGTGACGGCGGTGACCCCGCTCGCGACCGCCTTGGCCGAGCTGGCCGAGGCGGGGGTCGTGCACGGGGACGTCGCCCCCGCCAACGTCCTGTTCACGACCGAGGGTCGACCCGTCCTGGCCGACCTCTCGGCGGCCTGGCTCGTCGATGACGGGTGGCCGAAGACCATCGTGGGCACGACCGGCTTCATCGCGCCCGAGGTGATCGCGGGCCGGCCGCCGACCCCGGCCAGCGACGTCTGGTCCCTGGGCGCCCTGGTCTGGTATGCCCGGACAGGCGGCGGCACGCCACCCGGCTGGGTCGGGGACCTGCACTGGGGGCACCCGTCGGTCGAGGCGTCCCCCGGTGGCGGGTCGGTGGAGGACGTCTCGTCCGCGGTCGGACCGGAGCTGCGTCCCCTCCTGCTGAGGATGCTCGCCGACGATCCCGCCGCGCGGCCCAGCGCGGCCGAGGCGGCCCTCGCGACCTACCGGGTCGCGGTGCCTGAGCCCGTCGTGCTGGTCGGCCGCCACCCCGACCCGGCAGCCGCGGTCACCAACCGGATCCGTCGGGAGGCAGCCGAGACCCGGTCCCGGACCCAGCTCCGGGCGCTCGAACGGGCGGAGCGACACCAAGCCCAGCGGGCCCACCGGGCCGGCCGGCGCGCCTGGTTGAGGGGGCGCCGGGGCACCAGGTGGCTCGGTGGGGTCCGACGAGACGGGGTGCGCGCACCAGCAGCGGCGGGCGGGCGGATGCAGTCGCCCTGGCGTCGGGTGACGGCCGTGCTGGTCGCCGGCGTGGTCCTGGCCGTGGGGATGCTCGGGCTGTTGGCGGTCGGCGGAGGCGCCCGGGAGACGCCGATCGAGCGAATCGCCTCGGCCGTGACCCCCGAGACCGGACCACCCGACGGGACCTCGGCACCCCCCGTGATGCGCACGGTGGAGACGTTCGGGGCCACGACGTCCGCTCCCACGACGTCCGCTCCCACGACGTCCGTTCCCACGACGTCCGCGAGCGACGCGACGGGGGCTCAGGGGGCGTCGCCCTCGGCGGCGTTCGCCTCGATGCGTCAGGACCCGACCCTGGTCCTCCAGCGCCTTGCCGACCAGCGGGCCACCGCGCTGGCGGCGGCCGACGTGGTCGCCCTCGTCGGGGTCGAGCCGGAGGGCACGGCGGCATACGCGGCGGACGCGGTCACCGTGGCCCGGCTCCGAGACCAGCGTCAGCGGTACCGCGACCTCACCTTCACCGTGCGCGCCGCGCAGGTGGTGAGTGTGGACACCGACGTGGCCATCCTCCGTGCGACCGTCGACCGGTCCGCCTGCACGGTCGAGGGGGAGGACGGCTCGACCCAGCCGTTGGCCGCAGCCTCGGGGCAGTCGCTGCGCTACACGGTGCGGCTGACCGACGGGGGGTGGCGACTGACCGATGTCGGCAGCGGGTGAGCGGCCACGCCTGGTTGTCGGCGTCGGCGGCGGCGGCGGCGGCGTCGGTGGCGGCGGCATCGGCGGCCGGAGCGGTGCCCGGCTACACCAGGGTGGCGACGGCGGCGGGCAGGGTGGCGTGCACCCAGTCGAACCCGCTCTCCCGCAACCGGGTCGGCACGACCCGCTGGCTGGCGGTGATGCTGCTGGAGAACCCGCCGAGGATGGCCCGCAGCGCGAACGCCGGGGCGGGGACGACGCTCGGCCGCCCC
>JALZBI010000209.1 GCA_030947565.1 Actinomycetota bacterium | reverse complement strand
CGGCGACGACCATCTTGGCGCCGGCCCGGCGCGGGGCGTGACCGCGCACGCTGACGAGAGTGACGATGACCCCCGCTCGTCGCTCACGGCGAAGCCGTTCGACGGCGTCGACCCACGTCATCAACGATCGCCCTCAGGCCCTGGCCGGGACGGGGCGCTCGTAGCGCTCCGAGGTGGGGTTGGCGGGCTGGGCATCATCCTCGGGCTGGTCGGGCACGACGCCCGGCGAACCCTCCGCGACGTGGCCGTGCTCGGACGCCCGCCGGGCCTGCTCGACGGCCCAGTAGACGGCCTCCGGGGTGGCCGGTGACGGGAGGTCGATGCTGGTGCCGGCCGGGCCGAAGGCAGCAGCGGCCTGGCGCAGGGCTTCGCGCACCGAGAAGGCCAGCATCAGCGGGGGCTCGCCCACCGCCTTGGAGCCGTAGACCGCGCCGTCCTCGTGGGCCTGCTCGAGGAATGCGACGTTGAAGACCTCCGGCATCTCCGAGAAGCTGGGCAGCTTGTAGGTGCTGGCCGCCTGGGTGGCCAGTCGCCCTCGGGTGGGACCGTCGCTCTCGTCCCAGCGCAGGTCTTCGAGGGTCAGCCAGCCGGCACCCTGCACGAAGCCGCCCTCGATCTGCCCGATGTCGACGAGGGGAGAGAGGCTGTCACCGACGTCGTGGACGATGTCGACGCGTCGGGTGCGGTAGGCGCCCGTGAAGCCGTCGACCTCGACCTCCGCCGCGGCGGCGCCGTAAGCGAAGTACTTGAACGGCTCGCCCCGCATCGTGCTGGAGTCCCAGTGCAGGCCCTCGGTGCGGTAGTAGCCGGCAGCGAACAGCTGCACCCGTCGAAAGTATGCGGTCTTGACCAGCTCGTCCCACGGGATCCGCTTGCTCGTGTAGTCGATGGCGCGGGCCTCGCCTGCCTCGATCCGCACGTCGGCGGCGGCGATCCCGAGTGAGGTCGCGGCCACCTCGAGCAGCCGGTGCTTGATCTGCTCGCACGCGTTCTTGACGGCCCCACCGTTGAGGTCGGCGCCCGAGCTGGCCGCTGTGGCCGACGTGTTGGGCACCTTGTCCGTGCGGGTGGGCGCGAGCCTGACCATCGACAGCGGGACACCCAGGGTGGTCGCCGCCACCTGCAGCATCTTCGTGTGCAGCCCCTGACCCATCTCGGTGCCGCCGTGGTTGATGAGGACCGAGCCGTCCTTGTAGACGTGGACGAGGGCGCCGCCCTGGTTGAACGCGGTGAGGTTGAAGGAGATCCCGAACTTGACCGGCGTGATGCCGATGGCCCGCTTGACGTCCTCGTGGGCGGCGTTGAAGGCGGCGATCTCCTGGGTCCGGCCGGAGACGTCGGCGGTGGCGAGGACCTGGTCCCAGGCCGCCGCCGCGCGGTCAGGGTGACGCACCGGCTGCCCGTAGGGCGTCGTCTGCCCGGCCGTGTAGAAGTTGCGCCTCCGCAGGGTGGCCGGCTCGATGCCGAGCAGGGGAGCGCACCGGCCGAGGATGTCCTCGATGACGATCATCCCCTGGGGGCCGCCGAACCCCCGGAACGCGGTCTGCGACGTCTTGTTGGTCTTCGCGATCCGTCCGTTGACCCGCACGGCGGGGATCCAGTAGGCGTTGTCGATGTGGCAGAGGGCCCGCGCGAGGACGGGTTCCGAGAGGTCGAGGCTCCAGCCGCCGTCGGAGGTCAACGTCGCGTCGAGGGCCAGGAGCGTTCCGGTGGCGTCGAACCCGACGCGCCACTCGGCGTGGAACCCGTGGCGCTTGCCGGACATCGTCATGTCCATCGTGCGGTTCAACCGCAGCCGCACCGGACGGCCGGTGAGCGTCGCCCCCAGCGCGGCGATGGCGGCATACCCGTGCGGCTGCATCTCCTTGCCGCCGAAGCCGCCGCCCATGCGCAGGCACTGCACGGTGACGTCGTGGCTGTGCAGCCCGAGCACGTGGGCCACGATCTCCTGGGTCTCCGACGGGTGTTGCGTGCTGCTCTGCACGAAGATCTGGCCGTTCTCGTCCACCACGGCCAGGGCGCAATGGGTCTCGAGATAGAAGTGCTCCTGCCCAGCGAACTCGAACTCCCCCGAGAAGACGTGCTCGGCCGACGTGAAGCCGGCCTCGACGTCACCGCGTTCCATGTGCGGCTGGCCGCCCTGGAAGCTCTTGGCGTCGATCGCCTCGCGGACGGTGACGAGGGAGGGCAGCCCCTCCGCCTCGACCCGGACGGCGACCGCACCGAGGCGCGCGGCCTCGAGGGTCTCGCCCAGCACCCAGGCGACGGGATGGCCGAAGTACATGACCTCGTCGGGGAACAGCGGCTCGTCGTGCTTGATGCCGGCGTCGTTGACCCCGGGCACATCTGCGGCGGTGAGGACCCGGACGACTCCGGGAACGCTCAGTGCCGGGGCGGTATCGAGGCGGGTGACCCGGGCGTGCGCCATCATGACCTGCACCGGCCAGGCGTGCAGACAGTCCTTGGTGCGGCCGACGAGGTCGTCGGTGTAAAGCGCCTCCCCGCTGACGTGCAGAGCAGCACTCTCGTGCGGGATCGCTTCTCCGACAACGGGGTTCGTCGGACGGTCGGACAGGCTGCTCATGCGCTGGCTCCGTAGGTCTGGCCGCCCTGTGACTGTTGAGCATGCAGCTTGAGGAGCGCTGTGCCCAGCATCGCCGCGCGGTAGGCGGCACTGGCCCGGTGGTCGTCGAGGGGGGTGCCCTCGGACCGCAGGACGCCCGCGGCGTCGCGCACGGTGGCCCGGTCCCAGCCGCGGCCCTCCAGCGCCTGCTCGGTCGCCAACGCTCGGATCGGTGTCGCGGCGACGCCGCCCAGCCCGATCCGCGCCTTGACCACCCGTCCCTCGACCACGTCGACACAGAACGCAGCGGCCACGCTGGAGATGTCGTCGAACCGGCGCTTGGCGATCTTGTGGAACCCGGTGACACCGGCCAGCGGCAGCGGGATCCGGACCGCCCGGATGAGCTCGTCCGCTCGTCGGACACTCTGGCGGTAGCCGGTGAAGTAGTCGGCCATCGGCACCTCCCGCTCGCTGTGGGGCGACGCGAGCACCAGGGACGCCTCGAGGGCCAGCAGGGCGGGCGGTGTGTCGCCGATGGGGGAGCCGGTCCCGAGGTTGCCGCCGAGGGTGGCCCCGTTGCGGATCAGGCGCGAGGCGAACTGAGGAAAGACCTGGTCCAGCAACGGGATCCGGCCGGAGAGGCGGCGTTCGATCTCGGTCAGGGTCAACGCCGCACCGAGCTCGACGACGTCGTCACCCAGGTCGAAGGTGCGCAGCTCCGGCAGCCGGTCGATGGCGACGACGTAGGCCGCCCGGATCCCCTTGATGTTCACGTCGACGCCCCAGTCGGTTGACCCCGCGAGCAGCACAGACCCGGGATGCTCCGCCAGAAGCCCGAGGGCCTCGGCCAGGTCGGTCGGCCGGACGAGCTCGCCGTCGGTGGCCCGGTGCCGGGTCGGGCGGACCGCCGGGGGCGGCGAGGACCGGCGAGCCGCGAGACGGTCGTCGGCAGGCGGCACACCGAGCGCGTAGGCGGCGTCACGGATGGGGCGGTAGCCGGTGCACCGGCAGAGGTTGCCGCTCAGCGCGTGCAGGTCGAAACCGTTGGGACCGTGCTCATGAGCCACGGTCTCCGCGTCCTCGCGCGGGTCCTGGTCGTCCGGGGAGGTCGCGTCGGCGGTCGGGCGGCGATCGGCGCGGTAGTACTCCGAGGCCATGCTGCAGACGAAGCCCGGCGTGCAGTAGCCGCACTGCGACCCTCCGCGCACGGCCATCTCCCGCTGCACGGGGTGCAGGTCTCGTGACGTGCCCAGGCCCTCCGCGGTGACGACCTCCTGGCCGTCGAGGGTGGCCGCGGGCACGAGGCAGGCGTTGATCGCCGTCCACTGGGTGCGATGCTCCGCGTCGGTGTGGTCGGGGCGCGCGACGAGCACCGAGCAGGCACCGCACTCGCCTTCGGCGCAGCCTTCCTTGGCGCCCGTGAGCCCGGTGTCGCGCAGCCACGCCAGGGCTGTGGTGTTGGCGAGCGCCCCGGCCAGCGAACGCTCCTGGCCGTTGACGGTCACGACGCGTGCGGGGGGGATCCCGGCCGTCTCCGAAGCGGTGGAGGAGGTGGTCATCGGGGTCATGGGTGCTCCTGTCGCGCCCGACCGGGGAGAACGGTGCGGCCAGCGTAGTGACTTGACGGTGCGTCGGACAGCGGTATGGGTGGCGCGGTCATGAGGTTGCCGGTTGGGGCCCAGAGGGAGCGACCGGCGGCGGCCGACCGAGCCGCCAGGGTGTCCTCGTCGACGTGGACGAGCCGGTCGGCCTCGACGACGGGGCGCCCGCCGACGGCGAGCAGCTGCAGGGGCGGCCGGTCGCCGAGGACGAGGGCGGCGACGGGGTCCACGATGTCCACGTGGGCCAGCCCGTCGACCCGCCAGACGGCCAGGTCGCCCTGCTTGCCGACCTGGAGCGAGCCGATCTGGTCGTCCCACCCCAGCACCCGGGCACCGCCGAGGGTAGCGACCTCCAGGGCGTCGCGCACGCTCAGCGCCCGGGGGCCACCGCGGGCGCGGGCGAACAGCAGGGCGTGTCGGGCCTCTTCAAGCAGCGAGCCGGCCTCGTTCGACGCAGCGCCGTCGACCCCGAGGCCGACGGGCACGCCGGCGTCGCGCAGGTCGCGCACCCGGGCTATCCCGGCCCCGAGCCGGGCGTTCGAGGACGGGCAGTGCGCCACGCCGGTGCCGGTGGCAGCCATCGCGGTGATCGCCCCGTCGTCGAGGTGGATGCCGTGCCCGAACCAGACGTCGTCGCCGAGCCACCCGAGCGACTCCATGTAGTCGACCGGCCCGCAGCCGAACCGCTCGCGGCAGAAGGAGTCCTCGTCGAGCGTCTCGGCCAGGTGGGTGTGCAGCCGCACGCCCTGGTCGCGGGCCAGCGCGGCCGACTCCTTGAGCAGCGTGTCGGTCACGGAGAACGGCGAGCAGGGGGCGACGCCGACCCGAAGCATCGCGTCGGGCGAGGGGTCGTGGAAGCGGTCGACGGCGTCGAGGGTCGCCGCGAGGATGGTGTCGAGGTCCTCCACGACGTGGTCCGGCGGCAGCCCGCCTGCGGACCGGCCGAGGTCCATCGAGCCCCGG
>JALZBI010000208.1 GCA_030947565.1 Actinomycetota bacterium | reverse complement strand
ACCGGGCAGTCGGGATCCTTGCGCACGGTGAGGGTGTCCCAGGTCATCGCCAGAGCGTCATGGACGAGAAGGCGGCCCACGAGCGGTTCACCGACGCCCAGCAGCAGCTTGATCGTCTCGGTCACCTGCACCGAACCGATCGCGGCGCAGAGCACGCCCAGCACCCCACCCTCCGCGCACGAGGGCACCGCACCTGGGGGCGGCGGGTCGGGGAACACGCAGCGGTAGCAGGGGCCGTGCGCGGCCCACCACACCGACACCTGGCCGTCGAACCGGTAGATCGAGCCCCAGACGTGCGGCTTGCCGAGCAGCACGCAGGCGTCGTTGACGAGGTAGCGGGTCGGGAAGTTGTCGGTGCCGTCGAGCACGACGTCGTAGCCGCGCAGGATCTCGATCGCGTTGGTGGAGTCCAGGCGGACGTCGTGGCGGACGACTGTGACGAGGGGGTTGACCCGAGCGACGGCCTCGGCAGCCGACTCCGTCTTCGACCGTCCCACGTCCGCGTCCCGGTGGATCACCTGCCGCTGCAGGTTGCTTGTCTCGACCACGTCTGCGTCGAGGACGCCGATCGTCCCGACGCCGGCCGCGGCAAGGTACAGCAGCGCCGGGGAACCGAGCCCACCAGCCCCGACCACGAGCACCTTGGCCGCGGCGAGCCGTTCCTGACCGCTCCTACCCACCTGCGGCAGGAGCACGTGCCGGGCATACCGCTCGACCTCGACGCGGTCGAGAGTGGCGCCGGCGGACGCGAGGGGCGGCAGAGACACGGTTCTGACGCTACCCCCGCCGGTGACCTCGTCGCCCTCAGAGTGGCCCGGCAGCGACGACCCAGCGAGCACCGGCCGGGCTCCTACTCGTGCGTAGGATGACCGGTGCGGCCGCACCGCCCACCTTGCCGACCCATGCCAGGAACGCGGGCGGCATACCGACCAAGGAGACGACGATGACGGCTGAGCCGGGGAGCCCCGCTCGGGGGCAGCGCCTCCCGCGTTCGGCCCGGCGGGCGCAGCTGCTTGAAGCCGCCCAGGCCGCCTTCGTCGAGTCGGGCTACCACGCGGCGGCCATGGATGAGATCGCCGAGCGGGCGGGCGTGAGCAAACCCGTTCTCTACCAGCACTTCCCGGGCAAGCTCGACCTCTACCTAGCGCTCCTCGACCACCAACGCGGCCTCTTGGAGGACGCGGTCCGCACCGCATTGGCCAGCACCCACGACAACAAGCAGCGAGTCCTGGCGTGCGTCGGCGCCTACTTCGAGTTCGTGTCGCGCCAGGGCGCCCCGTTCCGGCTGCTGTTCGAGTCCGACCTCACCAACGACCCCGCCGTCAGCGAGCGGATCGACGGGGTGGCCGTGACCTGCGGTGAGGCGCTGGCGGAGGTCATCGCCGCCGACACCGACCTGCCGGACGCCGACGCGCACATGCTCGGTATGGCCCTCACGGGCATGGCGCAGGTGTCCGCCCGCTACTGGCTCTCGCAGGGCGCGCTCATCCCTCGCGACGAGGCGGCGCGCATCGTGGGTCAGCTGGCCTGGCGCGGCATCGGCGGTTTCCCCAAGAGCGGCACACTCAACGGTGTCGCTGAGGAACAGCCGGCGCTGAGCCGGAGTTGACCCGAGCAGGCGGGGGGCAGCAGACCCGTCACCACCCGTGCACGCACCCGGTATGCGGGTGCTCGCCCCACAACGAAAGGCACCATCGTGGAGGTCAGGATCGGCGTCCAGAACGTCGCCCGTGAGCTCGGCTTCGAGTCGAGCCAGAGCGTCAATGAGGTCAACGCCGCGGTCGACGAGGCCCTGCAGAAGGGCGGGACCCTCTCACTCAGCGACGACAAGGGCCGGCGCTACGTCGTGCCGGTCTCGGCGCTCGGCTATGTGCACATCGGCGAGACGGAGAAGAGCCGGGTCGGTTTCGGAACCGTGTAACCAGGGCATGTTTCCGCCGCGACCTTGCCGGTTCTGCCCCTCAACGGGCGGATCGTAGCCAAGTCGTAGCCATTCCTTCGCGTTTTATCAGCCACCAGCGCTTCTCGAGGTGAGACGTTTGGTGGTGCGTCAACAACAGAACGCCCGCACGTCAGAAGTCGGGCCACCCGGTCGCCTCGGCGACCAGAAGGAGCGTCACCCATGATTTCCTCCATTATCTGGACCATCATCGTGGGCCTGGTGATCGGACTGCTCGGGCGGCTGATCCTGCCGGGTCGCCAGAACATCTCGCTGCTGATGACCTGCCTCATCGGCATTGTCGCCTCGCTCATCGGCGGCCTCATCCTCGGCGCGCTGGCCTACAACAACAGCAACGGTGGCATCCCGTGGCTGTCGATCATCGTCGGCGCCATCCTGGCCGCGGTCGGCATCCTCATCTACGGCCGCGTCACCCACAAGGCCGTCTGACCTCACCGACGTCCCGCACATCACGGAGGGCTCGACCGCGCGGCGGCCGGGCCCTTCGTGCTGTCCCCCGGCCCACGGTTGGTCCCGCCAAAGGTCACCTTTGGCGCATACCGAAGCTCGAGAGGCCAAGTCTGGTCGCCACGGGCTCCTCTGGACGGCACATCCTGACCTCTCGCCTACGCCGGGGCGCCAAAGGTGACCTTTGGCGGAGAAGGGGCGCCAAAGGTGACCTTTGGCGGAGAAGGGGGAGCCGGGGCGGGGCGGGGGCAGCCACGAAAACGACCGAGACTGCTCGATACTGAAGAGCGCCTCAGGCCGAAAGCCCCAGGCGGGCCATCCGTCTCGTGTGCTCGTCGGTGAGCCGGGCGAACATCCGGCCGAGCTCGGCCAGGTCGGCTCCCGGGCGGCCCGGTGCGCCCACGAGCAAGGAGGCGAGCGCGTCGCGCTCGACCCCGACCCGCTGCGCCTGGGTCAGGGCCTCCCCCACCAGCCGGCGTCCCCACAGGGCGAGCCGCCCGGCGATCCGGGGGTCGCGGGCGATGGCCCCACGCACCGCCGCCACGACGTACTCGTCGCGTCCGAAGCCCTGCATGACCTCGGTGACCAGCGCCCGGGTGTCGGCGTCGACGTAGGCCGCGATCTCCCGGTAGAAGTCCTGGGCGATCCCCTCGCCCACGTAGGCCTTGACCAGCCCCTCGAGCCAGTCGTTGGGCGCAGTGCGCTCGTGGAACCCGTCGACCGCCTTGACGAACGGCGTGATCGCGTCCTGCGGGTCGGCGCCCAGCTCGCTGAGCCGAGCAGCCAGGGCCTCGTAGTGGTGGAACTCGGCGACCGCGAGCCGGGCCACCTCGGCCCGGTCCCTGGGACTCGGGGCGGCCTCCGCATCGGCCGCCAGCTGGCTGAAGGCCATCAGCTCGCCGTACGCGAGCGCTCCCAAGAGGTCGACGACCGCGGCTCGGAAGTCCTCGGACCATGCCGCACCGGGGGCCACGTCGCTCATGGGCCCACCGTATCGGCGGGCCACGGTAGGCTGGAGCCACATCCGGTGCCCGGTCGGCCCGAATCGCGCACTGCCTGAGCACGTTCCCTTAAGACCCGGGAGCCCGCTCAGCCCCTCACCTCCACGGTGACGGAAGACAACCTCCGATCGGCCCGTCACGCCGCCGCCGCCTGCTCAGGCGGTGACACGATCGAGAGAACGCGATGACCGACACCAACCTCGAGGTCGGTATGCCCGGCCCCGGTGAGCCGACCGAGCCCACCGCCCCCGCCGACCGGCATACCGACACCCCCACCGATCCGACCACCGAGGCTGCGCCTGAGCCCACGTTTGCCGACTTCGACGTCCACCCGGCGATCGTCGCCGCCCTGGCCGCCATCGACATCGTCCACCCGTTCCCGATCCAGGCGATGACATTGCCCGTCGCGCTCTCGGGCCAGGACATCATCGGGCAGGCCAAGACCGGCACCGGCAAGACGCTGGGCTTCGGCATCCCGATCCTGCAGCGGGTCGTGTCTCCCACCGACGATGGCCCGACTGGGTATGCGTCGCTGGCCCGCCCCGGCAAGCCGCAGGCCCTGGCCGTCACCCCGACCCGTGAGCTCGCCGTCCAGGTGGCCGCCGACCTCACGCGGGCCGGGGCCCAGCGTGGCGTGCGGGTGCTGACGGTCTACGGCGGACGGGCCTACGAGCCGCAGATCGAGGCCCTGCGCACGGGCGTCGACATCGTGGTGGGGACCCCCGGCCGGCTCATCGACCTGGCCAAGCAGGGTCACCTCGACCTGTCGCAGGCCCGGACCGTCGTCCTCGACGAGGCCGACGAGATGCTCGACCTCGGGTTCCTGCCTGACGTCGAGACCCTGATGGCCCAGACCCCGGCGACCCGTCAGACGATGCTCTTCTCGGCGACCATGCCGGGTGCCATCGTCGCGCTGGCCCGCCGTTACATGCGCCAGCCCACCCACATCCGCGCGATGGGCGACGAGACCGAGAACGCCCACACGGTCAAGGCGATCGAGCAGCTGGTCTACCGCGCCCACGCGATGGACAAGGTCGAGATGCTGGCCCGCATCCTCCAGGCGCGCGACCGCGGGCTCACTCTCGTCTTCAGCCGCACGAAGCGCACCGCCGCCAAGGTGGCCGAAGACCTCGCCGAGCGCGGGTTCGCCGCCGCGGCGATCCACGGTGACCTCGGCCAGGGAGCCCGCGAACAGGCTCTGCGGGCCTTCCGTAACGGCAAGGTCGACGTCCTCGTCGCCACCGACGTCGCCGCTCGTGGCATCGACGTCGAGCACGTCACCCACGTCGTGAACTACCAGTGCCCGGAGGATGAGAAGACCTACGTCCACCGCGTCGGACGCACCGCTCGCGCCGGCAACACCGGCATCGCCGTGACGTTCGTCGACTGGGACGACATGCCGCGCTGGGGCCTGATCAACCGCCAGCTCGACCTCGGCATCCCGGACCCCGAGGAGACCTACTCATCGTCCGAGCACCTGTACGCGCAGCTGAACATCCCCGAGGGCGTCACCGGCCGGCTCGACCGAGCCCATCAGACCCGCGAGGGGCTGGGTGCCGAGCGGCTCGAGGACCTCGGCGAGACCGGCAAGTCGTCTGGGCGACGGGCGACGGGTGAGACCCGGCCCCATGAGGGCAACCGCGGCGGCGCACGCGAGAGCGGCCGCGGCCGTGACGACCGGCGCGGTGGCGGGTCGTCCGACGCCGGCGAGTCCCGACCG
>JALZBI010000207.1 GCA_030947565.1 Actinomycetota bacterium | reverse complement strand
CGCCGAGACCCGCTCCGCGCTGAGTGCCGCGGTCGTCGTCGCCGACATCCTCGTCGTGGACGACGGCTCCGTGGACGGCACCGGGGCCGTGGCGGCGGCGTCGGGCGCACTGGTCGCGCACCTGCCCGTCAACCTCGGCGTCGGTGCGGCGATGCGCACGGGCTACCGGTATGCGCAGCGGTCCGGCTACACCGCGACCGTCCAGGTCGACGCCGACGGGCAGCACAACCCAGCGGACATCGGTGCGCTGCTCCACGGGCTGGCCGAGGGGGCCGACATCGTCATCGGTGCCCGGGTGGCCGGGGACGGCGCCTACGTGGCCAGAGGGCCGCGCCGCTGGGCGATGGTGCTCCTCTCGGCGGTGATCTCGCGGATCGCGCACACCCGGCTCACCGACACGACGTCCGGCTTCAAGGCCTGCAACACGCGCGCCATCGGACTGTTCGCCCGGTCCTATCCCGCCGAGTACCTCGGCGACACCGTCGAGTCGCTCGTCGTCGCGGCGCGGTCGCACCTGGTGATCCGGCAGGTGGAGGTCGTCATGCGGCCCCGGGCCGGGGGGCAGCCGTCGCACAGCCCGCTCCGAGCGGCCGCGTTCCTCGGGCGTGCGGTGTTGGCGCTCAGCCTGGCCCTCACCCGCCCGCGACCTGAGCTGCGTTCCGGCCCCTACGCCGGCTATGGGGACAACGCGTGAGCCTGTTGACCCAGAGCGGCTACCCGTTCGCCCTCGTCGTCGCCGTTCTCCTGTTGGGCGCCCTGTTCTGGCTGTTGCGGACCCAGCGGCTGCGCGAGAAGTACAGCGTGCTGTGGTTCGCCGTCATCGTCGGCGTCGTCCTGCTGACGTTCGTCCCGGCGATCACCGGCTGGATCACGGCGTTGGTCGGAGTGACCACCCCGATCAACCTCGTCTTCATCCTCGCGTTCCTCGTGCTCCTCGTGGTCTGCATCCAGCTGAGCATCGAGATCTCGACGCTCGAGGAGTCAGCGCGCACCGTCGCCGAGGAGGTCGCGCTGCTGCGGCTGGAGCTCGAGCGGCGGACCGGAGGCGCGGCCCCGCCCGACGGGGCGCGTCCTGTCGGTGGCCAGCCGTCCGAGGGTGGCGACGGCCCTCAGGAGGCACCGGACCCGACGTCGCGGTGAGGCGCTCATGTCATGGCGCGGCGGTCGGCGTCCTTGCGGGTGATGGCCGGGTGCACCGACAGCTCGGCGTCGAGCACGTCGACCCCACCGGTCCAGGCGTTGACGGGGTTGAGGTGCACCCGGTCGACCTCGGGCAGGTCGTCGGCGAGGCATGAAAGTCGAGCCACGAGATCGCTGAGAGCGCCGCGGTGCACGGGCATGGCGCCACGGTGACCGCTGAGCATCGGCGCCGCCCGCACGGCGTCGATCAGGTCGGACACATCGACGTCGGTCAGTGGGGGGATGCGGTGCGCGATGTCACCGAGCAGCTCGGTCGGCGGGCCCGCCACGGAGAAGCTGACCACCGGGCCGAAGAGCGGGTCCTCGACGCTTGTGAGAACGCAGCTGACTCCAGGAGGCGCCATCCGCTGGACGAGGAACGACCCCTGCGCGATGGGCCCCAGCCGCGCGCGCATCGACTGCAGCGCCTCGGTGACCGCCTCGGCGTTGGGCAGGTCGGCCCGCACGCCGCTCAGCCCCGGCTGGTGACGCAGGACCGGTGACGTCGTCTTGAGGATGACGGGATAGCCCACCTGCTCGGCCGCCGTCACGGCCGACTCGGCCGTGTCGACGAGATGCGAGTCCCAGACCCTGATCCCGTATGCCGCCAGCAGTTGCCTGCCCTCCTCCCCCGTGAGGACGCGGCCCTCGGGCTCGGCCTTGAGCAGCTCCTCGACGAGCCGCGTGGCAGCGGTGCAGTCGATGCCGACCGGGTCGACCGGCATACCCCGGTCGCGCGTGCGCCACTCGCTGTAGCGGGTCGCCGCGGCCAGAGCGCGCACCGCGTCCTCCGGCATCGCGTAGACGGGCACCACGCGGCGCCGAGTCGACTCGGGTGACGCGACCGCCAGCGCCTCGTTGACCCCCGACATCCCGAGAAACGTGGCGACACAGGTCTTCTCACTCGCTCGGGACACGTCGCGGACGGCGGAGACGACCTCCTCGTCGACAGTCTCGAGCGGGGGGATGAAGCACGTGAGCACGCTGTCGACGGCCGGGTCGTCGAAGGCCGCCCGTAGCGCGTCGCAGAAGCGGTCGGCGGTGGCGTCGGCGGGCAGGGACACGGGTCCGTGGGTGACCTCGAGGTCCCAGCTCAACGCGGCCTGTGCCGTGAGGGCGCTGAGCGCGTCGGAGTTGCTGACGACCGCCACGCGTTGGCCGGCGGGCAGCGGCTGGTGGATCACGACCTGGGCGACGTCGAACATCTGGTGCACGTTCTCCACCCGGATCACCCCGGCCTGGCGCAGCATCGCCCCGAACGCGCCCGGTGGGACATGGGTCTGGCGGACTCGGTGTCCGGGTGGGGCGCCGTAGGCCGAGACTCCGGAGGACACCGCGATGACCGGCTTGGTCTTCGCGAGAGCGCGCGCGATGCGGGAGAACTTGCGTGGGTTGCCCATCGACTCGAGGTAGAGGCCAACGGCCGCGGTGCTGTCGTCGTCGATCCAGTACTGCATCAGGTCGTTGCCCGACACGTCGACCCGGTTGCCCGCGGAGGCGAAGTCGGAGAGGCCGAGACCCCGGCGGTCGGCCGACGCCAGGACCGCGACGCTCAGGGCACCGCTCTGGGCGAAGAGGCCGAGACCGCCGGCCCGCGGCATCCGAGGCGACAGTGACGCGTTGAGACTCACCGCCGGGTCGGTGTTGACGATCCCGAAGGAGTTCGGGCCGATGACGCGGAGGCCGTTCTGCCGGGCTCTGCGGCGCAGCTCCTCCTGCCGTTGGACGCCCTCCTCGCCCGCTTCGCCGAACCCCGCCGACGCGACCACGAGGGACCGGACGCCCTTGCTGGCGCACTCGTCGACGACGTCGAGCACAGCGTCGGCCGGGACGGCGATCACGGTGAGGTCGACGGGGCCCGGGATCTCGCTCAGTCGCGCATACGTGGGCAGGCCCAGGACTTCGAGCGCCTCACTGTTGACGGCGTAGACCGGTCCGGTGAAGCCGCCGTCCATGATGTTGCGCAGGAACCGGTGGCCGATCGAGCTGGGCCGGCGGCCGGCGCCGACCACGGCGATCGACGTGGGGTGCAGGAGCGCGTGGACGCTGACCGACTCGGCGCGATGCTCGCGCGACAGGCGTACGGCGGTCGACTGCTCGGTGGGCCGGATATCGAAGGAGACCGCGACCACGCCATCCTCGAAGTGGTGGTGCACGACGTAGCCCGCCTCGCGAAAGACGTTGAGCATCTTGCGGTTCTGCGGGAGCACCTCAGCCGTGAACTTCTCCACCCCGAGCTCCTGGGCAATAGCGGCGAGGTGCTCGAGCAGCACCGAGCCGATGCCCCTGCCCTGGAAGTGGTCGGAGATGTTGAAGGCGACTTCCGCCGAGGTGCGGTCGAACCGGTCCCAACGGCCGATGCCGACGATGGCGCCCCGCACGGTCACCACCAGGGCCACGCGGTCGATGTTGTCGACGTTGGTGAACCGGTGGACGTCACGGTCGCTCAGCTCCCTGATGGGGGCGAAGAACCGGAGGTAGATGGACTCCTGGGACTGTCCGGAATGGAAACTCCGGAGGCGATCGGCGTCATCGGGGCGGATCGGGCGGACGTGTCCGACCGATCCGTCGCGCAGGACGACGTCGGCCTCCCAGCGCGCCGGGTCGACAGTCTCTCGGCGGTCGCGGGGCATGCCCCCATGGTTTCATCCGGCGGGGGCCGGTAGGCGATCTGGGAGCATCACGCCATGGAGTTCTCCACGGTCGTCCGTCGTCGCCACATGGTCCGCCGTTACACCGCCGGACGGCCGGTGCCCGAGGAGGCGCTCCAGGCCTGCTTGCAGAACGCGGTGCGAGCACCGAGCGCCGGCTTCAGCCAGGGGTGGGACTTCGTCGTCCTGGTCGACGAGGCGGACCGTGAGCGGTTCTGGGCGGCGACGACCGATGTCGACGACGCCGACGACACGGACGATGCCGGCAAGCCGACCGGGTGGCTCACCGGGGTGCGCGCGGCCCCCGTGCTCGTCGTCTGCTGCTCCGACAAGGAGACCTACCTCGACCGGTATGCCGCGCCGGACAAGGGGTGGACCGACCGCGACGAGGCCCGGTGGCCGGTGGCGTACTGGGACATCGACACGGGCATGGCTGCGTTGCTCATCCTGCTGACCGCCGTGGACGAGGGGCTCGGCGGGCTGTTCTTCGGGGTCCCGCCGGAGTGTCATGACGACGTGCACGAGACGTTCGGGATTCCCCGCGACCGGAGCATCATCGGGGTCGTGGCGCTGGGGTACGAGGAGCCCGGGCCCAAGAGCCGATCGTTGCGTCGGGGTCGGCGCGGGGTCGACGAGGTGACGCACTGGGGGCGGTTCGGTGGAGAGGGCTCGTGAGGGCGGCCGCCACCCCGAGGCCGGATGAACGCGAGGCGACCGGGAGAGCAGCGCCGTGTGCGGAGCGGTCCTTTGATCAGCCCCTGGTAGGTGCCTAGCCCTACCGCTTGGCCGCCGGAACGCTTTCGGTGGTCGAGGTGCGGTCAGGGCCAGTTCGAACGCACCGGCCAGGCCGGCATCACCGCGCACACACCGGTCTCGGTCCTCGACTGAGATGTGGCTGATGGGACAGATGGTCCTCCTGTTTCATTGTGAGACAACGCAACTCGGCACCAGTGGGGTGTCGGTGGTCACGCCTAGGGTTTGAGTATGGAGGCGGGGGCGTGGGGGTGTGGCGACGAGCTGGTCGCTGTGCTGTCGGCGTCGATCGGATTTTTCCGGGATCTGCCGGTGCAGGTGTGCCGGCTCGGCAGTGGTGACCTGGATCGGGTGCTGCCGTTGATCGACGAGCTGGCGGCGGTGGCGGCGGCGGCCCGGTTCACGGTGGCGTCGGAGGCGGACCAGCGCGGGGACATCCGAGCCTCGGCGTCGGGGACGGTACGCCAGTGGGTGGCCGACCGGTGCCCGACCCTGGAGGCGGCGGACGCCGGTGTCCTGGCCAAGGCGGTGACGCAGCTCAACACGCCCGCCCTCGAAC
>JALZBI010000206.1 GCA_030947565.1 Actinomycetota bacterium | reverse complement strand
CGAAGGTCTCCCATCTCCCTAACGTAGTTCGCCGGGTCAAGGCCGTAGACCGCGATCCGTCAGTCGTTCGGGTCGGCCACGAGGCGAACACCCCATCGCCAAGGGGACCCACACGGCATACATTGCGCTGCATGGGAACCGAGGTCAGCGCCGCGAGCTTCTCCCGCGAACAACGGCAGAAGTACCGCGAGAAGGTGCGCTTGAGCCTCGACGTCTTCGAACGCATGCTGGCGCACGCCAAGTTCGACTTCGACCGGGAGATGACCGGGATGGAGATCGAGCTCAACCTCGTCGACTCCGGCTACCGGCCGAAGCTCGACAACGCCACCGTGCTGAACGCGATCGCCAACCACGAGTTCCAGACCGAGCTGGCCCGCTACAACATCGAGTTCAACGTCAGCCCCCGCACCCTGGAAGGCACCGTCGCGCTCGACCTGGAGCACGACCTGAGGGCCTCGCTCAACGAGGCCGAGCGCAAGGCCAACGACGTGGGGGCCCACATCCTCATGATCGGCATCCTGCCGACGGTGATGCCGGAGCACTTCGAGGGTGACTGGATCAGCGCCAACACCCGGTACCAGGCGCTCAACGACGCGGTGCTCGCGGCGCGCGGCGAGGACATCTACCTCGACATCGAGGGCCCGGCGGGGGAGAGGCTCGACCGGTATGCCGACTCGCTCGCCCCGGAGTCGGCGTGCACTTCTATGCAGCTGCACCTGCAGGTCGAGCCGAATACTTTTGCCAGCTACTGGAATGCGGCGCAGGTGCTCTCCGGGCCGCAGCTCGGAGTCGGCGCGAACAGCCCGTACTTCTTCGGCCGGCAGCTGTGGCACGAGACGCGGATCGAGCTGTTCACCCAGGCTGCCGACACCCGAGCGGTCGAGCTCAAGAACCAGGGTGTGCGGCCCCGCGTCTTCTTCGGGGAGCGTTGGGTCACGTCGATCTTCGACCTGTTCGAGGAGAACGTGCGCTACTTCCCAGCACTCCTGCCGGAGATCTCCGAGGAGGACCCACAGGCGGTGCTCGAGGCCGGGGGCGTCCCCGAGCTGGCGGAGCTGCGGCTGCACAACGGGACGGTCTACCGGTGGAACCGGCCGATCTACGACACCGTCGGCGACCGCCCGCACCTGCGGGTCGAGAACCGGGTGCTGCCGGCGGGGCCGAGCATCGTCGACACGATGGCCAACGCGATGTTCTACTACGGCGCACTCAAAGTGCTGGCGCAGGAGGACCGTCCGGTCTGGACCCGAATGAGCTTCGTGGCGGCCGAGGAGAACTTCTTCGCCGGCGCGCGTGAGGGCATCGAGTCACGGCTCTACTGGCCGGGGCGCGGCGAGGTGCCGGTGTCCGAGCTGATCCTGCGCCAGCTGCTCCCGATGGCCCATGAGGGGCTGACCCAGTGGGGCGTGGCACCGAACGTGCGCGACCGTTACCTGTCGGTGATCGAGGGTCGGTGCCTGAGCGGACGCAACGGTGCGTCGTGGCAGATCGAGACGACGCGGCGCCTCGAGGAGCGGGGCCTGGCTCGCGAGGAGGCGCTGCGGCAGATGCTGGAGATCTACGCGGAGTACATGCACGCCAACGAGCCCGTCCACACCTGGCCGGTGCCGTAGCCGGGTCACCATCGCGCTCAGCTCACGGGAGGTCGAGCTTCGGCTCGTCGGGAACTAGACGCGAGAGCGGGGAGGATGCACCACATCCACTTGTGGCGCATCCTCCCCTTCGTCGCTTTCGAGGCTCCCGGTGTCGACGCACCATCAGCTCGGAGTGTTGGACCCCCTGGAGGGGGTGCAACACTCCGCACTAACCGTCAACGCAGCCCATCGGGAGCACCGTGCCGCTCGTCCTGGCCATCTACACCCGCAACCGGCCGGTGAGTGGAGTCGAGGTCGACTGGGACGCCGTCGCCCACGCGCTCGACGAGACGAAGGACCCGCTACCGCTGTTGCGCTCCATCACCCCCGGGGGCACGCGTGTCCTCACGGCCGACGACGCGCTCGACGTTCGGGCCGAGTGCGACCGGCTCGCACCGCACGCCTCGAGCGAGGCGCGCTGGACCCTCGGCCGCCTCAAGGAGCTCACGGAGGCCGCGCTGAGCCTCCCGGACAGCGAGCTGCGCCTGGTGGGCTCGCGCCCGTAAGGGGTCCGCGCGGAAGCCGACCTGCACGCCTGTCGGTCACCGGGCATACAGTGTGGGTTCATAGCCCTTGACTCCCTTGACGCTACAAGAGGTGACCGATGACGGAGCATGTCGCCCCCATCACCGAGAAGAACGCCGCGACCCTCGGCCAGCTCCTCGACCGCGTCGAGCGCCAGCTCGCCGAACGCGCCGACGAGCTGGCCCGGCAGGGCCGCAGCCTGGGCTCCCTCGGTGACCTCGACGACCTCGCCGCGCGCATGGTCGCGGCCCTCCCGAGCGTGCACCCGTGGGACGTCGCGCTCGGCCCGTTCTACGACACCCATGGCCTGATGCAGTGGCTCGGCGTCAGCCGCCAAGCGCTGGCCGACCGCGTCCGCCGAGGCACCCTCCTCGCCTGCCGAACCTCGGACGGGAGCCTGCTCTATCCGATCCTCCAGTTCGGCCGCACCGGGCAGGTGCGCCCGGGCGTCGTCGACGCCGTCGGCATCCTGGGCCGCGCCGGCGCCGACGGGTGGGCCGTCGGAGTGTGGCTCACCACACCCAGCCCCGCGTTCGACGGCGACAGCGCGGTCGACCACCTCGTCCTGCATCGCCTCTCTCGCGAAGCCGTCGGCCGTGTCGTGACGGCCGCCACCGCCGATGCCGCCGGATGGTCCACGTGAGCCGAGAGGTCGTCGCCCAACAACCGCCGGGTATGCCGCTCGCCGGTTTCCCGACCCGGCTGCTGGCGGCGGGGGAGCAGCTCTACCGCGCCCACACCGCCGCCCTCGGGCCGTGGTGGTTCGGAGCCGACGGGAGTGGCCGTTTCGACCTGACCGCGCCGCGCGGCACCTGCTACCTCGCGGCCTCGCCCCTTGCCGCTCTGCGCGAGCGGCTCGGCGTCGTCCTCGGGAGCCGCCCCGTCGTCCCGGCGTCGCTCCTTAGCGGTGCGGTCGTCTCGACGCTCGCGCTCCCGGAGGCTCGCGACGTCGCGGACCTCCAGACCACCGACGCCTCGCGGTTCGGCGTCACCCGCGAGCTCGAGACGATGGTGCCGTATGCCGTGCCGCAGGCCTGGGCCCGCCATTTCGACGATGTCGGGCTCGGGGGAGTCGCCTACAGCCCTCGGTTCACGACGGGTGACGCCACGTCGTTCGCGCTGTTCGGGCCGGCCGGGGTTGCGGGGTGGCCGGTCGACTCAAGCCCGGTGCCGGCGGCCGACGTCGACGGAGCACCGGTGGCACTCGACCCACCCCGACGATGGGACGTCACGGTCGTCCGGCCGCCTCGCACGCGCACCCGTTGAGCGCCCGAGTCGGGAAGTCCCGTGTCGGTTCAGCGCCCTGGCCCCTCCCGAACCAGCCCCCGGACGCGATCAGCGGCGCTCTGGCGATGCCTGGTTCCACGTACGGATGGCCGGCTGCTCACGCTCCCACTCCAGGACGCTGATCGACCCGGCGTCCAGCAGCAGCTGCGCGCCCATCCGCACCTCCTGACGCAGGAACGTCACGGCCAGGATCCGCAGGCAGTGCCCGTGCCCGACCAGCGCGACGTTGCCGTTCTGCAGCGTCGGCATGATGTCCCACAGCACCGACGCCGCTCGGGCCGACACCGCCTCGACCGTCTCACCCGGGGTCTTCCCGGGCACGACGCCGTCCTCGAACACCCGCCACGGGTAGCCGAGCGACTCGCGGATCTCCGCCGTCGTCAGCCCTTCGTAGCCGCCGTAGTCCCATTCGAGCAACCGTGGGTCGACCTCCGCGTCGGGGAGGCCGGCCAGCTCCGCGGTGCGGCGTGCCCGTTCGAGCGGGGACGTGAGCACCCGGTCGAAGGTCCACCCCTTGATCAGCTCACCGGCCCGGCGGGCCGCGGCCTCGCCCTCGGGCAGCAGCGGCAGATCCGTGAGCCCGGTGTGCTGTCCGGACTTCGACCACTCCGTCTCACCGTGGCGTAGCAGGACCAGATGGCCCTGGGGTTCAGCCGGTCGTCCACCCGGCGTCGGTGTGGTCACGTCGCCACTCTAGGGGTGCACCCCTCCTAGGGTGGCCGGCATGGACCTGGCCTACCGCATCGTCAACGTCTTCACCGTCGGGCAGGACCCGTTCTCCGGCAATCCGCTTGCTGTCTTCGAGGATGCGGCCGGACTCGACGTAGGACTGATGCAGGCCATCGCTCGCCAGCTCAACCTCTCCGAGACGACCTTCGTCACCGGTCCCGGACCCGACGGGGTCGACGCCGACGTGCGCATCTTCACCCCGTCCTACGAGCTGCCCTTCGCCGGGCACCCCACCCTCGGCACGGCCTATGTCGTCGGCTCGCTGCTGGGCGACAAGACGGATGTCGTCCTCGGTATGCCAGCGGGCCGGGTCCCCGTCACGGCCGGCGGGGCGCGCTGGACGCTGACGACGGCCGTGGCCCCGTCGACCCGTCAGGTGGACGCGACCTCCGCCGAGCTCGCGGAGACGCTGGGTCTCGATGAGGCCGACGTGGCGGAGGGCGCGCTCTGGGTGGACACCGGTGTCGAGCAGCTGATCGTGCCGCTGGCGTCGGTCGAGGCGGTGCGGCGCGCGCAGGCCGACCCCCGGTTGTTGCGCCGGCACGCCGAGTCCGACCGGGGTGAAGCGCTCACCTACGTCTGGGCGCCGACCGGTGACGAGTCCATTGAGGCGCGGCTGTTCTTCACGCAGGGCACCGCGGCGGTCGAGGACCCAGCCACCGGGTCGGCGTGCGCCAATCTCGGCGGCTGGTTCCATGCCCGGGGGGAGCGCGGCCTCCACCGCGTAATCCGCCAGGGGGACGCGGTCGACCGGCCCTCGGAGCTGCACCTCGACCTCGACCCCGACGGCGCCATCCGCGTGGGCGGCACCGTGCACGAGCTCGGCGCCGGCCTCTTCGTGATCTAGCCGCGGCCGGTCGCTGGCCCGCCCGCTCGCCGCACCAGCTCGAAGCAGACCACCGCGGCGGCGGCCGAGACGTTGAGCGACTCGACGCCGTCGGCCATGGGGATCGAGACCCAGGTATGCACG
>JALZBI010000205.1 GCA_030947565.1 Actinomycetota bacterium | reverse complement strand
GGCGCGCACCGTGCGCCGCGACAGGGCGTGGACCGACCGGACGCGGTCGGACCTGGGGTTCTCGAGGTGCGTCAGGTGGGGCTCAGGCCGCGGTGCTGTCGGCCGTCGCGGGCACGTTGGCCCGAGACAGCTCGACGAGCGCGGTGAACGCGGCCTCGTCGGTCACAGCGAGGTCGGCGAGGATCCTGCGGTCGACCTCGACACCGGCGGCCTTGAGGCCCTGGATGAACCGGTTGTACGTCATCCCGTTGGCGCGGGCGCCGGCGTTGATGCGCTGGATCCAGAGACGACGGAAGTCGCCCTTCTTGGCGCGCCGGTCACGGTAGGCGTAGCCCAGGGAGTGGGTCACCTGCTCCTTGGCCTTGCGGTAGAGCCGCGAGCGCTGGCCGCGGTAGCCGCTGGCGCGCTCGAGAGTCACCTTGCGCTTCTTGTGGGCGTTGGCCGCCCGCTTCACGCGTGCCACGTGAGGTCTCCTTCAGTCGTCAGGGGTAGCAGTGGCGCGGCTCAGCGGCCGAGCAGCTTCTTGATCTTCTTGGTGTCGGGCTTGGACAGCTCGAGGTCGTTCGCGATCGAGCGCATCTTCTTGCTCGACTTGTGCTCGAGCAGGTGACGGCCGCCGGCCTGCTCGCGCATGACCTTGCCGGTGCCGGTGACGCGGAAGCGCTTCTTGGCGCCGCTGTGGGTCTTCATCTTCGGCATGGCTGGCCGATCTCCTTCGGGTTGGCGTCGGACCTCGGTGGTCGTCGGTCGTCTACGGTGGCGCTTCGGTGGGTTTTGGGGTGGGGCCGGCGGTCCGCCAGGGCACCGCCCGCCAGGGTGGTCGGTGGCCGCCTAAGCGGGAGTCCTCGGTGCCGGCCGGGGGGTCGGCCGAGGTGCGGACTTGGCCGCGGTGGGCGTGGGCCGAGTCGCTGGTGCCGCCTTGGCCGGCCGGGGCGTGGGCCTGGGGGCCTGCGCTGCGGTGGGCTCAGGGGTCGGCTCAGTGGTGGACCCAGCAGTGGGCTCACGGGTCGGCTCAGCAGTAGACCCAGCGGTGGGCTCAGGGGTGGGCTCAGGGGTGGGCTCAGCCGTGGCGGGCGTGGGCTCGGACGCCCTCACCGTCGCGGCGGGGGACCCGGAGGTCTCGTCGACCGACGCGGCGGGCTCGGTGACCGCGGGGGCCGGGGTGGGCTCCGGGGCTTGGGTCTGCTCGGTCGCCACGGTCACGTCAGTCGCGTCGGCGAGCTCGGTCAGCAGCACGGCGTCAGCGGTCTCGTCGTCACGGCCCCCGGGGCCGGTGGTGTCGTCCCGTCGGCGGCGCTGCTCGGCTCGGGCATCGGCCTTCTTCTTGGTCGGGCCGAGGACCATGATCATGTTGCGGCCGTCCTGCTTCGGGCTCGACTCGACGAAGCCGATGTCGTCGACGTCCTGGGCCAGGCGCTGGAGCAGGCGGAAGCCCAGCTCGGGTCGCGACTGCTCGCGGCCCCGGAACATGATCGTCACCTTGACCTTGTCACCCGCCTTGAGGAACCGCTCGACATGGCCCTTCTTGGTGCCGTAGTCGTGCGGGTCGATCTTCGGGCGGAGCTTGATCTCCTTGATGATCGTGTTGACCTGATTCTTGCGTGCTTCTCGGGCCTTGAGCGCGGCTTCGTACTTGAACTTGCCGAAGTCCATGAGCTTGGCGACCGGAGGACGAGCCATGGGAGCCACCTCGACGAGGTCGAGATCTGCTTCCGCGGCCAGTCGCAGCGCGTCCTCGACGCGCACGATGCCCACCTGTTCGCCGTTGGGGCCGACCAAGCGCACTTCCGGGACCCGGATGCGCTCGTTGATGCGAGGCTCGCTGATGTGGTGCTCCTTCTGTGGAGGGGTTGGCCGGAGCGGGGTGCGCTCCGGACCGCGAGGGGACGGGAAAGGCTCCCCGTCACCATCGGTGCGCGAGGAGCCTCGGACGACCGGTCCGGTATGCGCGACGCTGGCTGCGGCACATCCCACGGCAGGCACCCCCACCCTGCTAGGGGCGGATCGGCGCACCGTGTCCAGACCGTTCGACCCGGCGATCTCACGATCGACGCGGGTGGAAGCCGAAGGCTTCTCTTGCGTGACGGACAACTCGAAGGGCTCGCACCCGGCCGGATCGTCCGTCTGGTCGTGACCAGGATATCAGCGGGCGGCAGCCAGGGACGAATCCTCCGTCGTCGCGATCCGGTGCGAGCGCCGGGCCAGCAGCACGGCGCCCACTCCGGCGACAAGCAGGCCGATGACGCTGACGACGACGTAGCCCCACCGCCAGCCGCCGGCGTCGATGGCGAAGCCGGCCAGGGGCGCGCCGAGCGCCATCCCCGTCGTCATCGACGACCCGTGCCAGCCGATGGCCTCGCCGCGGCTGCGCTCCGGCACCAGGCGCGTGAGCGTGTCCACGGTCGCGGTGATCGTCGGGGCGCAGAACAACCCAGAGACGAGGATGAGGACGGCGGCCGCGGGCAGGTTGGCGGCCAGGGCGACCGGCGCCGTGACCACCGCCAGGCCGGCCAGCAGCCAGAACGCCTCGATGGACCGGTGCCACGCGCCGTAGACCACACCGCCGACGATCGAGCCGGCTCCCCACAGCGCCAGCACCCAGCCGATGTGCTGCTGCGCACCCATGTCGCGCAGGGTGGCGACGATGGACACGTCGGTGCCGGCCAGGACCACCGTTGCAGCGGCGGAGGCCGCGAGAACGGCGAGGACCTGGAGGCTGAACCAGGACCGCGCCGGGTCGGCGGCTCCCGTGGTGGGCGCGGTCCCCTCGCTGTGCCTGAGCTCGGCGACACCGTCGGCGGCCGCCGCGACGACCGAGGCCCGGATGGCGGGGTTCACCACCGCCAGGACGATGCCGGCGATGATCGACAGCCACTCGAAGAGGAAGATGGCCCACCCCGTGTGCCAGACCGTGGCGGCCCAGACGCCGAGGGCCGGACCGGCCATGAACGAGAACTCCGTGCCGATCGAGTCGAGCGACAGCGCGGTGCGTCGCTGCTCCTCCGGGACCACGGCCACGAGGACCTGCCGCAGGATCGAGAAGGTGGGGACGGCGAACAGACCGGCCAGGGCCGCCAGACCCATCAGCCACCAGTAGTCGACCCACGGGGCGATGGACCAGCAGATGGCCTGGACGAAGAGGGAGGGGACGACGACGCGGCGCAGCCCGCGGCGGTCGAGCATCCGGCCGCGCCAAGGACTCGAGAGGGCGAGGGCGATCGTCGCGGCCGTCGTGAGCAGACCCGCCGCGCCGTAGCTGCGGTGCAGGGCGCTGACCACGTGCAACGTGAGGATGACGCCACCGGCGAAGAGCGGGACCCGGATGAAGAACCCGAGCAGCAGCGCCGCCCGGGCGTCCGGGAGCGCCAGCACGGGTCGGTAGACGGACAGCTGCACCGCCTCAGGGTGCCATCAGCCGCCGACACCGCATACCCGGTTTCGCGGGCGCGCCGCTGCGCCGTCGAGGAGGTGAGCGGCGCGGTCGCCTGTCCCGTTCTCTTGTCTCGATCTGCTGTCTCGTTCTGGAACAGGGGATGTGTGGAGGCGCGCGGAACAGACCTGGACGGTTCGATGGCGTTCGAGCACACGGCAACGCCCACCGCCTCCTTATTTCTCCGGGTGGAGGTATATCCGAGCGCCCTAGCGTCTCGGATATACCTCCACCCGGGGGTGCGGGAGGTCCCGGAGGCGGTCAGGTGCCGACGAGGACGACGACGGCGTGGATGACCAGGCCGACGAGGCCGCCGACGATGGTGCCGTTGATGCGGATGAACTGCAGATCGCGGCCGACGAACAGCTCGACGCGCGACGCCGTCTCCCTGCCGTCCCACCGGTCGATGGTCTGACTGATGACGGCGGTCAGCTCGGTGCCGTAGCGGCCGACGAGGAACGCCGCGACGTCGGCGACGTAGCCGTCGAGCCGGCCGCGCAGCTCCGGCTCGGCCACGACGCGGCCGGCGAACCGCGCCAGCTCGGTCTGCACCCGAAGCCGCAGCGGGCCCTCGGGGTCGGCCAGCGCCGAGACGAGCGCCGACCGGAACGCCCGCCACAGCGCCACCACGGTCTCGAGCAGCTGCGGGTGGTCGAGGATGCGCACCTTGAGCCGCTCGGCGCGCGCCATGGTCGCCTCGTCGGTCAGCAGGTCCTTCGACAGGTCGGTCAGCAGGTCGTCGAGGGCCAGGCGCGCGTGGTGGTCGGGCTGGTCACGGATCTCCTCGACCCAGCGCAGCGCCTCGACGTGCACCCGGGTGATGACGACCTCGTTGAGCCGCTGCGGCGCCCACCACGGGGCCCGTTCGGCGAGGATCCGCGCGAACGTCTCGGGGTTCGCGACGAGCCAGCGGTGCGCCTCCCCCAGCGCCAGGTCGACGAGCCCGTAGTGCGCCTTGTCGGCAACGATCTCCCCGAGCAGGCTGCCGGCGATCGGGCTGATCGGCTCCTCGCGCAGCCGCGGCAGCACCGCCTCCTCGACGACCTCGGCCACCGCCTCGTCGCGCATCCGCTCGAGGCCCATCGTCGTGATGTGCGAGGCCTCGTCGACGACCCGCCGCGTGTTGACCGGGTCGAGCATCCACCGGGCCAGCCGGTCGCTGACCTGGGCGGACAGCACGCGCTCCCGGATGATGTCCTCGCGCAGGAAGTTCTCGCCCATGAAGTCCTGGAGGCTGCGGGCGAGCATGTCCTTCCGGCGCGGGATGAGGCCGGTATGCGGGATCGGCAGCCCCAGCGGATGGCGGAAGATCGCGGTCACCGCGAACCAGTCGGCCACCGCCCCGACCATCGAGGCCTCGGCCCCGGCGTGCACGAACCCCCAGAACGGGTGGTCGGCGACCCGGAGCGTCGCGAGGAAGACCACGGCCGCGAACAGCAGCAGGCCCAGGGCCACCGCGCGCATCTGCCGCAGGCCCCGCCTGCGCTCGACGTCGAGCGCCGGGTCGGAGGCGAGGGCCAGCGTGAGCGGCTGCGACAACCGGTCCTCCTCCGAAGCGTCTCTGAGCGTGATCAGGGGCCGCGGTCCAGGCGGTCCTCGACCCTAGCCCGGGAGGGGAACGAGCCGCGTGGCGGCGTAGGTTCCGGCGGCGCTGGACCCGAGAAACGGTCCCGTCGGTGGACAACGGTTCTCCAGCGAAGCGTCCCTTCATCGGGTCACCC
>JALZBI010000204.1 GCA_030947565.1 Actinomycetota bacterium | reverse complement strand
CCCCTGGACCCGGCGGTCTCCTCGACCCTCACCGGCATACCGTTGGCCACGTTCGACACGGTCGGCGCCGGTCAGGGTGCGTCCAACCCGCCCAAGGCCATCTCCGCCCCGGCGCTGACCGCCGACAGCAAGCCGCGGGTGCTCTACGTCGGCGCAGAGTTCTGCCCCTACTGCGCGGCGGAACGTTGGCCATTCGTCGTCGCCATGGCACGGTTCGGGCAGTTCAGTGGGCTGCAGGCCACCACGAGCGGCGCTGCGCCAGAGCAGTTCCCAGACACTCCGACCCTGAGCTTCCACGGGGCGACCTACACCAGCCAGTACCTCTCGTTCACCGGTGTGGAGACGCAGACCAACACGCACCAGCCGCTCGACACCCTGAGCGCGGACGACCAGAAGATCTTCAGCACGTACAACTCCGGCGGGGGCATCCCGTGGATCGACTACGCCGGGAAGGTGGCGTCCAACGGCGCGTCGATCGACGCCGGCCTGCTCGCCGGCAAGACCCAGGCGGAGGTCGCCACGGCGATCGCCGACCCGTCGACCCCACTCTCCAAGGCGGTCCTGGGGAGCGCCAACACCATCACCGCCCAGCTGTGCCAGCTCACGACCAACCAGCCGGCCGCGGTCTGTACGTCGCCGGGAGTCACGGCCGCGGCGGGGCAGTGACGTGACGGATCTGACTGCGCCGGTGCGAGATTCGCGCGGAGGTCGGGTGACGCCGGGCTGGCTGGCGCCGACCGCGGTGACGTGGTGCGTCCTCGGGTTGCTGGTCTCGATCTACCTCACCTACGAGCACCTCACCGGGTCGACGACGCTGGCCTGCCCCGCCACCGGTTCGATCGACTGCGCCAAGGTGACGTCGAGCGAGTGGGCGAGCATCCTCGGCATACCCGTCGCTCCGCTCGGCGTCGTGTTCTTCGCGGTGATGCTCGTCCTGTGCCGGCCAACGATGCTGCGCCGTCCGTCACGTCAGCTCGACCTCGTCCGGCTCGGCTTCTGCGGCATCGGGCTGCTGATGGCGCTCTACCTGCTGTGGGCCGAGCTGTTCCAGGTGCACGCGATCTGCCTGTGGTGCACCGCGGTTCATATCCTCACGTTCCTGTTGTTCGCCACGTTGCTCATCGGCAACGTCTTCGTCGAACCCGAGTCGTAGGCCTGGGCTGTGCTGGTGGTCGACCGATCGTCAGCCGCCGCAGCTGCCCGTCACCGACCGATGAGCCTGTGCCGTCGATGGTCTGGATCACTCGTGGGCGACGTCGACGCATACACCGTCTTCAGGCTCTAACGTGCAGTGGATGAGGATGCGTCGACGGTTCGCTGCACTTCTGCCGGGGGCGGCTGTCGTGGTCACGCTGGGATGTGCCGCGTGTACCGAGACGGGCGGTGGTCCTGGTCCGAGCACCGGCAGCCAGTCTGCGAGGCCCTCCGAGACAGGTACGTTCGGGAGCGGCATCGACCGTGGAGCCAAGGTCACCCAGCTGACCGGATCATTCGTCACGACACCGGCACCGGTCGAGATGACCGACGGCAAGGTGCATCTGACCTACGAGCTCGTCCTGACCAACGTGGCGCCCGTGCCCGTCCGGGTCGATCGGATCGAGCTGCATGACGCTGCTACCTCAGCGCTCGTTCCGGGCACCACGGCACGGGTCGACCTGACGCCGCTGCGGGTCGGTGCTGAGGCTGAAGGGGTCAGCGACGCGGGTGCCGGCAACACGAGGGTGACCATCGCGCCAACCACCACGTACATCGCCTGGGTCGATGTCGCCTTTCCGCAACGTTCCGCAGTGCCGGCGACCATCGAGCACGTCGTGAGCGGTGCGGCTTTGGCCCCCCAGGCTCCACCCGCCCCCATCCAGATGCGGCTGGCTCGCACCGACCCGGCCACCGACGGCCCCACGGTCGTTGGCCCGCCGGTGCCGGCGGGGACCTGGTACGTGAGTGAGGGCTGCTGTGCAGACGACACGCACCACCGCCGCGGCATCGAACCGGTCAACGGGGTGCTGGAGGTGCCGCAGCGCTACGCGGTCGACCTGTTCAAGCTCGACGACGCGCACCGGACATGGGTCGGCGACCCGTCCAAGCTCGACAGCTACCTGTCCTACCGACAGCCCATTCTGTCGGCTGCGGCGGGGACCGTGGTCGCCGCCCAGGACGGGCTGGCCAACAGTGCAGAGATCCCTCACCCGACGAATCTGGCCACGGTCAACGAGACCGTCGGCAACCACGTCATCGTGCAGATCTCCGACCGGGCCTACGTGCTGTACGCCCACATGGACCCGGGATCGGTGGCCGTCCGGGTCGGGGACCGGGTCACCCGCGGTCAGCAGCTGGGGCTCATCGGCAACAGCGGCATCTCGACCACCCCGCACCTGCACTTCCAGATCCTGACCACGCCGACCTACTTCCCAGCCGACAGCAGCCCGTATGCGTTCGACTTCTTCACTCTGCTCGGGCGCATCCCGGAGCGGCTGTGGGACGACAACCTGGGACTGCAACCGACCGGTGCGCTGCCGTTCCAGCCGGCCAACCCGTCGTCGACGCGCACGAACCAGATGGCGCTGGACCGGGACGTGGTTCAGTTCGGTCCATGACCGCCGCCGCCCGCCGTCAACACCCTAGGCGGCCGGGAGGCGCACGTCAGGCCGTAGGCCGCTGGTGCCTTCCTCACGCTCCAGCGCGCGGGGGCTCTGGTGACGGAGCCGTCCGGCCACCTCCACTGACTGGTTGCCATTCAGCTGCTACTCCGGCTCGGGGATGACGTCCGCCTGACCAGTGAACAGCGCTTGCCGATGGGCGTACAGCCGGTGGCGCTGCGTCGACAGGTCAGCTCTGGTCGTCTCGGCATGGTCCGCACGACACATGGTGACCACTCGCGCTCACAGATCCGCCAGAGGTGACCTTTGGCGGCTGAAACCTCGCGCCCACAGATCCGCCAGAGGTGACCTTTGGCGGCTGAAGCCGCGCTGAGCGGTGCGGCCAGAGGTGACCTTTGGCGGCTGAAGCCGCGCTGGGCGGTGCGGCCGGAGGTGACTTGGACCTTAGTCGTTGAACATCGCGACGACCGGCATCTCCACCGTGTCGACTCCAACGACCGACTGCTCGTCCGGCTTGGCCGGCAGCACCTGGTCGACGTAGTCGCGCACGGCAAGGCGAATCGGGATGTCCGTGCCCGCCCGCTCGGACATGTACCAGCGGTGCTCGAGCACCTCGTGGAACACCTCGGCGGGCTCGAGCTTGCCGGCGAGGTTGCGCGGGACCGCGCGCACCGTGGGCTCGTAGATCGACACGAGCCAGTCGTGCGCGACGAGCTCCTCGTCCTCGTTCTGACGGTCGGTCGCGGCCCGGAACGAGTCGAGGTCGTTGAGCAGCCGTCGGGCTTGGTTCTCCTCGACGTCGAGCCCGGTCAGCCGCAGCAACCGCCGCGAGTGATGGCCGGCGTCCACGACCTTGGGCTGGATCTGGATCGTCGTGCCGTCGAAATCCGTTGACATGGACAGCTCGTCGATGTCGAAGCCGAGGTCGTTGAGCCGCCGGATCCGCTCCTCGACCCGCCACCGGTCACCCGTCTCGAACCGTTCCGCCTCGGTGAGCGACGCCCACAGCGTGTGGTAGCGCTCGACGATCCGGTTCGACACCTCGATCGGGTCGGCGACCTCCTCGAGCAGACCGCCGGCCTCGAGGTCCATGAGCTCGCCGGCGATGTTGACCCGCGCGATGTCGAGGTCGTGCTCGCGCTGCCCGGTGGTAAGGGCGGGGTGCAGCTCGCCGGTCTCGGCGTCGACGAGGTATGCCGCGAACGCGCCGGCGTCGCGCCGGAACAGCGTGTTGGACAGCGAGACGTCGCCCCACCAGAAGCCGGTGAGGTGCAGCCGCACCAGCAGCACGGCCAGCGCATCGATCAGCCGCTGGGCCGTGTCCGGCCGCAGCGACTGGCTGTAGAGAGCGCGGTAAGGCAACGCATACTGCAGGTGCCGGGTGATGAGGCAGGCGTCGAGGGTCGTGCCGTCCCGCGACTGCCGGCCGCTGACGATGCCGAAGGGCTCCACGCAGGGCAGGTCCAGGCGCTCGAGGTTGCGCAGCATCGCGTACTCGCGTCGCGCCAGGTCGAGCTTGATCTCCTTGATCGCCAGCACCCGGTTGGACACCCGCACGAAGCGCACGATGTGGCGCGAGATGCCCCGGGGGAGCGCGGCGAGACGTTCGGCCGGCCAGTCCTCGAGCGGGACCGACCACGGCAGGTCCAGCAGAGCCGGGTCGGGGCGCGCGGCGGTCAGCTCGAGGGGCACGTCGTCATCGTTCCACGGTTGGCAGCGACGACGGATGACACGACGAAGGGCGGCACCTCACCGGGTGCCGCCCTCGTCGAGCGCTCAACCGCCGATGCGCTCACCGTTCTCGGCGCTGAACATGTGCAGGTGTCCCTGACGCGGGGCCAGGTGGATGACCGAGCCCTTCTCCGGGGGACGCCGACCGTCGACCCGGGCGATGAACGGCTTCGAGGACGCCAGATCCTCGTCGCCCCCCACGTCGATGGTGTGGGCCTTGGTCTGGCCGTAGATGTACGCGTCGGCGCCCAGCTCCTCCACGACCTCGACCGTGACCGCCAGGCCCTTGCCGCTGTCGGTCAGGTCGAGGTCCTCCGGGCGCACCCCGACCGTGACGTGGCTCCCGGCCTGCTTCAGGTCCTCGCGGGCGATCGGCAGCACGGCGTCGCCGAACTTGACGCCACCGTCCGTGACGGGCACGTCGAGCAGGTTCATCGCGGGCGAGCCGATGAAGCCGGCCACGAAGACGTTGTCCGGGTGGTCATACATACGCCGCGGGCTGTCGCACTGCTGGAGCAGACCGTCCTTGAGCACCGCGACCCGGTCGCCCATGGTCATGGCCTCGACCTGGTCGTGCGTGACGTAGACCGTCGTGACACCGAGGCGGCGCTGCAGCGACGCGATCTGCGTACGCGTCTGCACGCGCAGCTTGGCGTCGAGGTTGGACAGCGGCTCGTCCATGAGGAAGACCTGCGGGCTGCGGACGATGGCGCGGCCCATGGCGACGCGCTGCCGCTGACCACCGGAGAGGGCCTTCGGCTTGCGGTCGAGGTAGGGCTCCAGGTCGAGGATCTTGGCCGCCTCCTTGACCCGCTTGCCGATCTCGTCCTTGGAGACGCCGGC
>JALZBI010000034.1 GCA_030947565.1 Actinomycetota bacterium | reverse complement strand
GGCCAGGAGGAGGCGCGGCTCGTTGACGATGGCGCGCGCGATCGCCACGCGCTGCCGCTCACCGCCGGAGAGCCGCCGCACGGTCCGCCGGCCGAGCCGGTCGATCCCCAGGCGGGCGGCGAGGTGGTCGACCGAGGCCGGCGACGCGTACAGGCCGGCAAGATGGTTGAGCAGCCGCAGCGGTGCCGCGCCGGTCGGCAGGCCGCCTGACTGGAGCATCACGCCGACCCGCGCCCGGTGTTCGGCGCCCGCTCGCCAGGGGGAGGCTCCGAGCACGCTGACCTGTCCGGCGTCGGCGTTCTGCAGGCCGACGCAGCACTCGACGGCGGTGGTCTTGCCCGCGCCGTTGGGTCCGAGCAGCGCGGTGATCGCCCCGGCGGGGGCCGTCCAGGACATGTCGTCGCAGGCGACGACCGGCCCGTGACGGCGCACCAGGGACGCCACCACGACAGCGGGCGGGCTCGACACCCGGCGAGTCTAGAGCGGTGGGATCGGCACATCCTGCGGGTCGGATGCACGGTCCGCCCGGAGGTAAGGATCACCTTCCTATCGGCCCCTTGGGCAATTACGTCACAATGGTGTGGTGTTTATCGGGACGGACGAGCAGCGGACGCGTGAGCGCGTCCTCGCCGCGGTGTCCGAACGCGGACCAGTCACCGCGACCGAGGTCGGTCGCCTGCTGGGGCTGACCCCCGCCGCCGTGCGTCGTCACCTCGACGCGCTCGCCCAGCAGGCGGCCGTCGCTCCGCACGACCCGACCTCGGCGCACACCCGTGGGCGGGGGCGTCCGGCCCGCGCCTACGTCATCGCCGAGCGGGGCCACACCTCGCTTCCGGCCGACTACGAGGGCCTCGCCTCGCAGGCCCTCGGCTACCTCGAGCAGACGGGTGGGGCCGAGGCGGTCACCGCGTTCGCCCGTCAGCGGGTGGCCGGGCTCGAGTCCCGCTACGCCGACCGGCTGGGGGACCGAGACGACCTCGGCGCTCGCACCGCGACCCTCGTCGAGGCGATGACCGAGGACGGGTATGCCGCCTCGGCCCGCCCCGTCGCTGCCGGCGCGTTCACCGGCATTCAGCTCTGCCAAGGCCACTGCCCGGTCGGCCGGGTGGCCGAGGAGTACCCCGCGTTCTGTGACGCCGAGACCGAGGCCATCTCTCGCCTCCTGGGGGTGCACGTCCAGCGCCTCTCCACCCTGGCCGCCGGCGCCCATGTGTGCACCACCTTCGTCCCCACCGGCGCCTCGCCGGTTGCGGGACCGGCGACATCGGGCCCGGGAACACCTGAGCTCTCTCCGTCCTTGCCCCTACTAGAGCCCACCACAGCGCACTCGTCAGCACCACGTCCCGAGAGGGGAACGCGATGACCACCCACATCGAAGAGCTCAACCCCGGCCTGAAGGACCTCGGCCGATACGAGTACGGCTGGGCCGACTCCGACACGGCCGGTGCCACCGCCAAGCGGGGTCTCAGCGAGGACACCGTGCTCGACATCTCCGGCCGCAAGAACGAGCCGCAGTGGATGCTCGACCTGAGGCTGAGATCCTTGCGCCTGTTCGGCAAGAAGCCGATGCCCGCCTGGGGCTCCGACCTCACCGGCATCGACTTCCAGAACATCAAGTACTTCGTGAAGTCGACCGAGAAGCAGGCGACCTCCTGGGAGGACCTGCCCGCCGACATCAAGAACACCTACGACCGGCTCGGCATCCCCGAGGCCGAGAAGCAGCGCCTCGTGGCCGGTGTCGCCGCGCAGTACGAGTCGGAGGTCGTCTACCACCAGATCCGCGAGGACCTGGAGGAGAAGGGCGTCATCTTCGTCGACACCGACACCGCGCTGCGCGAGCACGAGGACCTGTTCCGGGAGTACTTCACCTCGGTGATCCCCGCCGGTGACAACAAGTTCGCGTCGCTCAACACCGCGGTGTGGTCGGGCGGCTCGTTCATCTACGTGCCGCCGGGAGTCCACGTCGACATCCCCCTGCAGGCCTACTTCCGGATCAACACCGAGAACATGGGCCAGTTCGAGCGCACCCTGATCATCGCCGACGAGGGCTCCTCGGTGCACTACGTCGAGGGCTGCACGGCGCCGATCTACTCGTCCGACTCGCTGCACTCCGCCGTCGTCGAGATCATCGTCAAGAAGAACGCGCGGGTCCGCTACACGACCATCCAGAACTGGTCGAACAACGTCTACAACCTCGTCACCAAGCGCGCCACGTGCGCCGAGGGCGCGACGATGGAGTGGATCGACGGCAACATCGGCTCCAAGGTGACGATGAAGTACCCCGCCGTCTACCTGCTCGGCGAGCACAGCAAGGGCGAGACCCTGTCCATCGCCTTCGCGGGCGAGGGCCAGCACCAGGACGCCGGCGCCAAGATGGTCCACCAGGCTCCGAACACCTCCTCGACGATCGTCTCCAAGTCGGTCGCCCGCGGCGGTGGCCGCACCTCCTACCGCGGCCTGGTCCAGGTCATGGAGGGTGCCTACAACAGCCGGTCGACGGTGCGCTGCGACGCGTTGCTCGTCGACCAGATCAGTCGCTCCGACACCTACCCCTACGTCGACGTCCGCGAGGACGACGTGCAGATGGGCCACGAGGCCACGGTCTCCAAGGTGTCAGCCGACCAGCTGTTCTACCTCCAGTCGCGCGGCATGACGGAGGAGGAGGCCATGGCGATGATCGTCCGTGGTTTCGTCGAGCCGATCGCCCGCGAGCTGCCGATGGAGTACGCCCTCGAGCTCAACCGGCTCATCGAGCTGCAGATGGAAGGAGCAGTCGGCTGATGCCGCTGTTGGAGAGGTCGTCGGGCGCAGGCGCGACGACGGTGCTGCCCCCCGGCCAGAACGCTCACGTCGACTCGGCCGCGGCCTTCGTGCCCGACCAGTCACGCGCCGAGCGGCTCAGGTCGTTCGACGTCGACGCGTTCGCCATCCCCACCGGCCGTGAGGAGGAGTGGCGCTTCACCCCGGTCGACCGGCTGCGCTCGCTGCTCACCGACGCCCGCACGACCGACGGCGCGGTCACGTATGCCGTGGACGCGCCGGACGGTGTCACCGTCGGGACCCTGGCACCGGGCCAGGCACCGCGCGGCACCGTGCTCGTACCCGCCGACCGGGCCGCGGTCGTCGCCAGCGCGAACACTCCCGAGGCGACGTACATCAGGATCGCCCGCGAGGCCGAGCCGGCCGCCCCGGTGCGGGTCGTCGTCACCGGTGTCGCGGGGGCACGGAGCAACGGCCACGTCGTCGTCGAGGCGGGTCCGCACAGCCGTGCCGTCGTCGTCATCGACCACCAGGGCAGCGGCGAGCACACCGGCAACGTCGAGGTCCTCGTCGGTGACGGCGCCGACCTCACCGTCATCTCGATCCAGGCCTGGGACGACGACGCCCACCACCTGGGGCAGCACGACGCGCTGGTCGGCCGTGACGCGGCCTACCGGCACATCGCGGTGAGCCTCGGCGGCGGCATCGTCCGGGTCAACACCAACGTGCGCTACGCCGGCCCGGGGGGCGACGCCACGCTTCTCGGCCTCTACTTCGCCGACGCCAGGCAACACCTCGAGCACCGCAGCTTCGTCGACCACAACGCCCCGCGCTGCAAGAGCCGGGTGACCTACAAGGGCGCACTGCAGGGCGACTCCGCGCATACCGTCTGGGTCGGCGACGTGCTGATCCGCGCCGAGGCCGAGGGCACCGACACCTACGAGCTCAACCGCAACCTCGTCCTCACCGAGGGAGCGCGAGCCGACTCGGTGCCCAACCTCGAGATCGAGACCGGCGAGATCGTCGGCGCCGGGCACGCTTCGGCGACCGGGCGGTTCGACGACGAGCAGCTGTTCTACCTTCAGGCTCGCGGCATCCCTGAGGACGAGGCCCGTCGCCTCGTCGTCCGCGGGTTCCTCATCGACGTGGTCAACCAGATCCCGGTCGCCGACCTGCGCGAGCGGCTCAACGCCGACATCGACGCGGAGCTCGCCGCGGCCCAGCGCGCCGGCGCCGAGGCGCTGCAGAGCAAGGCGGCGTCGTGAGCGCCGAGCCCACGACCCAAGCCACGGACGCCCCACCGGGGCGCCCGGGGTTCACCTGGGTCTGCAAGGTGGGTGACCTCGCCCTCAGCGCGGTGGCGCAGGCCGAGATCGACGGTGTCATCGTCGCTATGGTGCGCGACAGCGACGGTGGGATCCACGCCCTCAACGACCGGTGCACCCACGGCGATGTCTCGCTCTCGGAGGGTGACGTCGACGGGTGCACCCTCGAGTGCTGGCTGCACGGCTCCCGGTTCGACATCCGCACCGGACATCCGTCCGGCCCTCCGGCGACCACCCCCGTCGCCGTCTACCCCGTGACGATCGACGGCGACGACGTGTTCGTCAACGTCGGCGCTGACCATCGAGCCTGACCAGAAAGCAGTGAAAACCCATGACCACGCTAGCGATTCATGACCTGCACGTCACCGTCGAGGTCGAGGGCGGCGCCAAGGAGATCCTCCGCGGCGTCGACCTGACTGTGCGGTCCGGTGAGACCCACGCGATCATGGGCCCCAACGGGTCGGGCAAGTCCACCCTCGCCTACTCGGTCGCCGGCCACCCGCGCTACACCGTCACGCAGGGCAGCATCACCCTCGACGGCGAGGACGTGCTCGCCATGACCGTCGACGAACGCGCCCGCGCCGGCCTGTTCCTCGCCATGCAGTACCCCGTCGAGGTCCCCGGCGTCACCGTGTCGAACTTCCTGCGCACCGCGAAGACCGCCGTGGACGGCCAGGCGCCGAAGCTGCGCACCTGGGTCAAGGAGGTGCGGTCCGCGATGGACGACCTGCGGATGGACCCCGCGTTCGCCGAGCGCAACGTCAACGAGGGCTTCTCGGGGGGGGAGAAGAAGCGCCACGAGATCCTTCAGATGGAGCTGCTCAAGCCGAAGATCGCGATCCTCGACGAGACCGACTCCGGCCTCGACGTCGACGCACTCAAGGTCGTGTCGGAGGGGGTCAACCGCGTCAAGCAGGCCGGCGACGTCGGCGTGCTGCTCATCACGCACTACACGCGGATCCTGCGTTACATCCAGCCCGACTTCGTGCACGTCTTCGTCGACGGCAAGGTCGTCGAGGAGGGCGGCCGCGAGCTCGCCGACCGGCTCGAGGACGAGGGCTACGACCGCTACGTCACCGCGGCGGTCACGCCGGCCACGGCCTGACCGTGTCGGCGCACCCGCCGGTCGCCCCGTTCAGCGAGGAGGAGTCGGTCCGCATCCGGGCCGACTTCCCCATCCTGTCGCGCACCGTCCGGGACGGAAAACCGTTGGTCTACCTCGACTCCGGGGCAACGTCCCACAAGCCGACGGTCGTCCTCGACGCCGAGCGGGGGTTCTACGAGCGGCACAACTCCGCCGTCCACCGTGGGGCCCACCAGCTGTCCGAAGAGGGCACCGAGGCCTACGAGTCGGCCCGCGCCACCATTGCGGCCTTCATCGGGGCGCAGCCCGGCGAGGTCGTCTTCACCAAGAACGCCACCGAGGGTCTCAACCTCGCCGCCTATGCGTTCTCCAACGCCACCCATGGCGGCGGGGGCGGCTCAGGGTCGCGGTTCGTGCTGCAGCCGGGTGACGAGGTTCTCGTGACGCAGCTGGAACACCACGCCAACCTGGTGCCGTGGCAGGAGCTGTGCCGGCGCACCGGTGCCACCCTGCGCTGGATCCCCGTCACGGCGGACGGTCGGCTTGACCTGGGCGACCTCGACACGCTGCTCACCGAGCGCACCCGCGTGCTCGCCTTCACCCACGTCTCCAACGTCCTGGGCACCGTCACCCCGGTGCGGCTGCTCGCCGACCGGGCCCATGCGGTCGGTGCGCTCGTCGTGCTCGACGCCTGCCAGTCGGTGCCGCATCTCGCCATCGACGTGGCCGACCTGGGTGTCGACCTGCTGGCGTTCAGCGGCCACAAGCTGTTCGGGCCCCTCGGCATCGGCGTCCTCTGGGGCCGCTCCGAGGTCCTCGACGAGATGCCGGTCTTCCTCACGGGCGGTTCGATGATCGAGACGGTCACGATGGAGGCGTCCACCTACGCCCCGGTGCCGCAGAAGTTCGAGGCGGGGGTGCCCATGGCAGCGCAGGCCATCGGCCTCGCCGCCGCGGTCGACTACCTCACCGTGCTCGACATGGACCGGGTGGCCGCCCACGAACGGTCCCTGTGCGAGCACCTCCTCAAGGGCCTGGCCCAGCGCCCGTGGGTGCGGGTCGTCGGTCCGGAGATCGGCGCCGACCGGGGCGCCACCGTGGCGTTCGTCGTCGACGGAGTGCACGCCCATGACGTCGGCCAGGTGCTCGACGCCGAAGGCGTGGCCGTCCGCGTCGGACACCACTGTGCCTGGCCGCTTCACCGGGCGCTGGGCGTGGCGGCGACCTCTCGGGCGAGCTTCGCGGCCTACAACACCGTCGGCGAGGTCGACGCCCTGCTCGCCGCGCTCGACCTCGTGCCCGACGTCTTCGGGGTCACCACGGACGCGGGTCGCTGACGTGGACCTCTACCAGGAGCTCATCCTCGAGCACTCCAAGCGGCCGCACGGGACGGGCCTGCGCGACCCGTTCGACGCCGAGAGCCATCAGATCAACCCGACGTGCGGCGACGAGGTGACCCTGCGCATCGACCTCGACGGCACGGGGCTCGGAGCCACGGTGCGCGACGTGTCCTACGACGCCCTCGGCTGCTCGATCAGCGTCGCGGCGACCTCGGTGCTCACGGACCTCGTCACGGGCCACAGCGTGCGGGAGGCCTTGGGCGCCTACACCGCGATGCGGGCGATGCTCACCTCCAAGGGCGCCGACCAGGGTGACGAGGACGTCATCGGCGACGGCGTCGCCTTCGCGGGCGTCTCGAAGTACCCGGCTCGCGTCAAGTGCGCCCTGCTCGGCTGGAGCGCGCTCACCGACGCGCTGGTGCGGGCCGGCGCCGACATATCCTCGATCTCACCGGCCTCCACGGCACAGAAGGGCTGACCGCCATGACCAACACGACCGACACGACCGACACGACCGACACGACCGACACGACCGACGTGACCGCCACCGCTGCGACCACTCAGACCCCCGCCAACGTCGCGGACGTCGAGGAGGCCCTGCGCGACGTCGTCGACCCCGAGCTGGGCATCAACGTCGTCGACCTGGGACTGATCTACGGCATCACCGTCGACTCCGACGCCTCGGCGATCATCGATATGACGCTGACCTCGGCGGCCTGCCCGTTGACGGATGTCATCGAGGACCAGACGGCGACCGCGCTCGAGGGCCTCGTCACCGGGTTCAGGATCAACTGGGTGTGGATGCCGCCCTGGGGCCCCGACAAGATCACCGACGACGGCCGCGAGCAGCTGCGCGCCCTGGGGTTCAACATCTGAGCCGGGTCCTGGAGGTCGCCCCCGAGCGGCTGGACCGCTGGCTGGCCGGGTTCGCCGAGCGGCACGACGGACTGGTCGAGTCGACGGCGGAAGGCGCGATCGGTGGTGACGGGGCGACCGCCGTGTTCGACCGGTTCCCGCACGAGCCGCTGGGTCTTGTGCTCGTCCGCCGCGGCGGGTATGCCTGTGCCCTCGCCATGGGCGGCCGGGTCACCGGGTCGAAGGTCGGCACCCGACATGTTCAGTCGCGTACCGCAGCGGGCGGGTGGTCGCAGCAGCGGTTCGCCCGCCGGCGGGGCAACCAGGCGGATGCGCTGGCCGATGCCGTTTCCGGCCACACCCTCAGAATCCTGTTGAACGGCAACGAGTCTCCAGGTCGGCCAACAGCCGGCGCACCCGGGATACCGGCAGGGCTGGTCGTCGGGGGAGACCGGGGCATGGTCGCGCAGGTGCTCGGGGACTCCCGGCTGCGAGCGCTGGTCGGTCTGCCCCGGCGTGAGCTCTACGACCTGCCCGACCCACGCCGTGACGTCCTGGACCGGGCGGTGGAGCGGGGCCGCGCCGTGCGCGTGACATTGGTGGAGCCGTCCTGACTCGCCGGAGGCGAGGTACCGTCCGCGATGTTCCACGGGCACAGGGAGGTTCACTCTCGGGGTTGCACCGCAACGCCTCGGCCGCCGCGCTCTCCGGGCTGCCCGCGCTTGGGGGGGCGAGGTCGCTCACGTCGACGCGGCGGGCGTGCGCCACACCTCTCGCGCGGCCGGCAACTGGTGGGCCGACGAGAACGACAGCCCTAAGCAGCGCATCGACACGATCGCCGTTCTGGTCGACACCAGGCCGATTCCGGCGTGAGGCGGGTTGCTGAGGCTAGGTCTGGAAGACGTCTCCGAGGTGGACCGGTACGAGGTTCCGCTGCTGGATCAGCTGCACGATCTGGTCCATCGCCTGGATGACTCCGGGATGGTTCGCGTGTCCGATGACCAGGTGCTCCGGCAGGAGCCATTGCTCGGCCTCGGAGACGATCGTGGCCGGCGGCAGCACCGCCGAGTCACCGAGGGAGCCGAGCCACATCGTCACGGCCGGGTAGCCCAGGTCGGCGAGCTGCTTGTCCAGGGTGGCGTTGTGGTAGCCGTAGGGCGGGCGCAGGAACGGACGGCCGGTCACCCCGAACGTGTTGGTCAGGAACGTCTCGTTGCGCCGGATCTCCTCGGCCACCCGCGCGCTGTCGATCTTGGTCAGATCCGGGTGCGACCACGTGTGGTTGGCGATGAACACCTGCCCGGCGTCGACCAAGGGCCGCAGGACAGGCGCGTTGGTGGTCCAGCTGCGGTTCACGCCGTTGGCGAAGAACGTCAGTCGCAGCCCGGTCTCCTGGGCCAGCCGGGCATACGCCGCGACGACGGTCGAGTCCGTGCCGTCGTCGACGGTGAGGGCCAGCCGCTGCCCGGTGCCGGGCAGCTTGCTGAGGGTCCCCCTCGGGACCGGCACCTTGACCGCGCCGGTCGGCGGTCCGAACACCCGTCTCGCAGGCGCCGGGGTCGCGGCGCCGGGCGCCCCGTCGGGCGAGGTCGACGTCGGGCTCGGCTCATCGGACGGCTGCGCGGGGTTGGCGGTGCACGCCGAGACAGCGGCCGCCACACTTCCGGCCAGCATGGCCAGCACCGTCCGTCGCCGCATACCGAGCACGGTAACCAGCCGAAGGGGTCAGCCTCGCCTCGCCACGCCTGCTGTCAGCGACCGAGCAGGATCGGGTCGCGGCCGAGCGATCCGGCTAGAGGGTCTGCGCGGCGAACGTGTTGCACTGGTTGAGGTCACCGGTCTGGTAGCCGGTGGTGAACCACTTCTGCCGCTGCGCGCTCGACCCGTGGGTCCACGTCTCAGGGGTGACCCGCCCCTGCGCGGCCTTCTGGATGCGGTCGTCCCCGACCGCCGACGCGGCGGAGAGCGCGGAGGTGATGTCGTCCTGGGTGATCGGCTTGAGGTACGTCGTGCCGTTCGCATCCTTGGTGGTCGCCGCGTTCTTGACCCACATACCCGCCAGGCAGTCGGCCATCAGCTCCAGGCGCACCGACCCGGACTCCGCCCCCTGGGGGTCCTGCTGGGCACGGCCGAGGATGCCCAGGATGTCCTGGACGTGGTGGCCGTACTCGTGGGCGACGACGTACTCCTTGGCCAGCTGCCCTCCGTTGGCGCCGAAGCGCTGCTGCAGCTCGGCGAAGAAGCTCGAGTCGATGTAGACGAGCTTGTCGAGGGGGCAGTAGAACGGGCCGACCTGGTTGGAGGCCGTGCCGCATGCCGACTGGGTCTGCCCGGAGTAGAGCACCGTCTTGACCGGCGTGTACTGACGTCCGTACTGGGGCAGCGCCGAGTTCCAGTAAGCCTGGACGCTGTTCACCGTGGCGATCACCAGGCAGTCGTCGTTCTTGTTGGCGTCGGCGCCCGTCTTGCACTGGGCAAACCCCCCACTGCTCTGCGCGCCGCCGGCCGATACCTGGTTGGCGTCGAGGGACGAGCCCTGTCCCTGCGACTGGTTCGACCCGGACGACTGGGTGTTGCCCCCGTTGAGCGCGTTCCCCCCGAAGACGAACATGAGGACGAGGAGGATCAGCCCGCCGATGCCGCCGCCCACCTGGATGCCGCCGGGGAAGTTGCCGCCCCCGCCGTAACCGCCGCCGCCGCCGGACGACCCGCCGGACGTGGCCTGCGACGTGTCGAGCTGAACGTTGTCGTTGAAGGTCACGGGGGTGAGCCTAGCCGCGGGCGACCGCCTCGGCCCGGGATGTGATCCCGTTGCGCGACAGGTCCGGGGGTGAGGAGACTGAGGTGATGGGTCAGGGCGCGTCGTCCGTGCAGTTCGCCGGCCGCACCTGGACCGTCAAAGAGTCCGCCGCCCCCGTCGGCCCGGGACCCAACCTGTTCTCCGCCGGCAACATCGAGGTGGACGGCCACGGCCTCCACCTGCATATCGCCCGGACCGGCGCCGGCTGGACCTGCGCCGAGGTGGCGGCCCAGGGGTTGTTCGGTTACGGCACCTACGAATGGATGCTGGCGACCGATGTCACGCGTCTCGACAGCAGCGCCGTGCTCGGGATGTTCACCTGGTCCGACGTGGCCGATGACACGCACCGGGAGATCGACATCGAGTTCGGTCGGTTCGGTCGCCCGTCGACAACCCGGACCGGCCGGTTCACCGTCCAGGCCGGCGTCCCGATCAGCAGCCCGGCGTTCGCCCTGCCGCCGTCGCGTCGCAGCCGGCACACCCTGACGTGGCGGCTCGGACACGTCACCGCAGCCTCAGAGGCGCCAGGCTCGGCTCCAGTCCGGTGGTCCGTGACCGATGCCGCCGTCCCCCGGCCTGGCGGCGACGTCGCCCCCAGGATCAACCTCTGGCTCTACCAGGGAGCGCGGCCGGCGGCTCCCCAGCACGTGACCGTGGAGCACTTCGGCTACACCCCCCTCCCCACCGGACTCACCCCCTTGTCGGTTTGACGCCCGTCGGAGCCCGGAAACCGAGGAACTCGTGAGTCCGGTCGGGAGTGGGGGTCCTACTCGAAGACGACGGCGTCGGCGTGCAGCGTCGTGTTGCGCACCCGGACGACCACCTCGTCGCCCACCTCCGGCGGGGTCGCCCCCTCCGGCAGGGCGACCAGGCTGACCTGCATGTGCGGCGGTTCGACGAACCAGGCGGGGTGACCGGCGACCCTGAAGGGCGAGCGCACCCGCCCGGCTGCCTCCATGGCGCCTTCGGCCAGCGCGACCGCCCGCCGGCGCACGGTCTCGGCGCCGCTGGGCGCCTCGACGGCAACGCCATGCGCGGTGCCGCCACTGACGACGATCAGCCAGCCCGCCTTGAGGCGGCGCTGTCGGTAGCCGGCGCGGTCACCTGTCCGCACGCGGCGGACGTCGAGGACGTGCCCCGTGATCCCCAGCGCATCGGGCACGCCCAGCCAGAGGTCGGTGCCGACTCGGCAGCGGAAGGCCCGGTCGGGGTATGCCGCCTGGAGGTCGGTCTGCTGGGCCGCGGTGAGGTGGGAGAGCTGCCACTGACGAGCCAACGGTCCACGGAAGGCCTCGACCCAGGACCGGACCTCCGCGAGATGACCGGTGCCGAGCGGCAGGTGCAGGCTGAGCGCGAGCACCTCGGCCCTGCCCTCCAAGGCCTGGATCCCGTCGAGCGTCGGTTGCAGCCACTCCCGCGGGACGCCGTGACGGTTCATCGACGAGAGGCCTTCGACGACGACTCGCGGGCGCTCCACCCGGTCGGCGAGGTCGGCCAGGTCGGGTCCGTGAGTGATGGTGTGCACGAGCTGGCCGGCGCGGAGATGCGCGAGGCCGGCGTGGATCACGGGGCGGTAGGGCTCCATGACGAGCACATCGCCCGGGAAGCCGGCCAGCGCGACCGGCGCCTCGGCATACGTGCCGACGGCGATGGTGTCGACGCCGTCCGACCCGTTGAGCCGCGCGCACTCGGCGACGAGAAGGTCGAGACCGAACCCGTAGCCGTTGCCCTTGACGACCGGGATGATGTGCGGGTATGCGCGCACCGTGGCCGCGAGGTGGGCGCGCCACCGCGCCGCGTCGACGTGCAGAGTGATCGCCACCGGTCAGCCCCGCCGTCGCATGTAGACGTCGAAAGCCTTGTAGAGCAACCGGTTCAGCGGGAGGTCCCACTCACCGACGTACTCGACGGCCTGGCCGCCGGTGCCGACCTTGAACCGGATGAGACCGGCGTGGGCGTCGTCGGCGGAGACCGTGTCGGTGATGCCGCGCAGGTCGTAGACGGACGCGCCCGCGGCCATCGCGTCGCGCATCATCTGCCACTGGATGGCCGTCGACCCCTGCACCTCGCGCTTGGCGGCGGTCGATGCGCCGTAGGAGTACCACGTGTGGTCGCCGACGCGGACCCACGTGGTGGCGGCGACGAGGTCGCCCTCGTGATGGGCGAGGTAGAGCCGGATCCGGTCGGCGTCCTTGGTGTGCTCGGCCTGCATCACCTCGAACATCCGCTGGAAGTACGAAAGCGGCCGGGGGGTGAAGTGGTCGCGCTGCGCGGTCTCGGTGTAGATCCGGTGGAACCCCGGAAGATCGCCCGCGCCGCCCTGCGTCACGACGACGCCCTGCTTGGCCGACTTCTTGATGTTGCGGCGCCACAGCTGGTTCATCCCGGCGAGGACGTCCTCCTCCGACCGCCCGGCGAGCGGCAGCTGGAACACGAACTCGGGCTGCCCGGCG
>JALZBI010000033.1 GCA_030947565.1 Actinomycetota bacterium | reverse complement strand
GAGGCGACCCTCAGGCTGCGCGGCCACGTTCTCTGAGCCGTCCAGGGAAACACGGCACGCCCGGCCGTTGTTTCCACCGCCCCGCCCAACTGCTGTCCCTTGCCGCTGTCGTGGCGCCCGACTTCGCCGCCGTGACGTCGGCCCCTGGACTGTGCCGCTGACGGGGCTGGCCGGACCCCAGAACTGATCCAGGTGTGGTGAGAGTGGTTCATCGGTGGGTGCAGGCGGCAGCGTAGCCCGCTGGCGCCTGGTAGCCGAGGGAGCTGTGCCGCCGGCGGTGGTTGTAAGTCGTCCTTCCAGTCGGTGACCACGACCCGGGCGTGGGCCGAGCTCTAGTGTGGCCGTTAGCATCTCGGGTGAGGTCGACCATCCCGGTCAGCTCCTTCGGGCCCCGGCCGCCGTCCTCGACCGGCTTGGTCGACACGTGGTGCCACACGTGCTCCCCCGCAAGCGGGGGACCCCCAATCCACGCCCAGGATGGTCACCCCGTCAAACCGTGAAGCGTCCTGGTCGGCAGCCTCCAGCAGGGGCAGGATCGCTTCCCACACCGTCCGCCACCCGGTGCCCAGCTGACGTCGGATCCCGTTGACCGAGGCGTGCTCGCGGCGGATCTGTTCGATCGCCCACCAACACGCTCGGGACGTCAGCCTCGCTCTTGGCGCTGCGATCTGTTCGTCCTGCTCGACGAACGACCCGACCCGACACGTTGGTTCGGGGCATAGCCAGCGCCGTTTGCGCCACCGGACCTGGACCGGTCGGCCCATCGCTGGCGCGTCAACCAGCCGCACCTCGACCCGGCCGTGAGCGTGGGCCACGACCCCGCATGACCGGCACCCCATCGATGCCGCCGCCGACTCCACGGTGATCGTCAACCCGCCGCCGTCATCACGCTCCACCGCGGTCACGTGCAGGCCGTCCAAGCCCACCAGCAGGTCGCACCGGTCGCAGTAGCCACCGGGAGTACGGAAGCACAACGTAGGCTCGCTCAACGTCTGGGGGTGCCCCCTCTGGGGGAGGTCCTTGAGGTCAGGAGAGGTAGAAGTCCTCTGATCCTCGGGGACCTCGACCCATCCCAAGCCTCATCCAGCCTTTCGGCGCGCCGTGCTCACCCCACACTCAGCGGCGAAGCGCCCGTTTGACCCGCCGAGAACGTGAGTTGCGGCCACGGTGGCCAGCACACCGCCTGGGCGCAGGGCGTGATACCTCTTCTCCAGCCGCACCGCAGGGTCCGGCCAGTGCCAGGACGTGAAGGCCGCGACGGAGTCAAAGGGCTCAGCGGGTCAAGGCCAGTCCTCGAAGGACGCGGTGACGACCTGCACCTTGTCCTGTGGCGACCGTCCGCGGAGGGCAATGGCTCTGGGCACGACCGCATCCTCATAGCACTTGCTATACTTGGTGGACGACCGAGGACCTTGATTTGGTCGAGATCACACGTCGCACCGATGAGGTGTCGTCGCGCGCGCGTGCCGAGCTGGTGGGCGCGGTGCGCCGGGCTGCCTCCGCGGGGATGACTCAGCGCCAGATCGCCGAGCAGATCGGGCGCAGTCAACCCGAGGTCTCTCGTCTGGTCCGGTTTCACGGCACGTCCCCGCTTGCGCTAAGGCTGCGACGTCGCGCCGGCCAGGTGCGACAGCTCGTGGCCGAAGCCGGTGGGGGCCACGTGCGAGTATTTGGTTCGCTCGCCACGGGCCGGGACGGTCCCGACTCCGACGTGGACCTGCTTTTCGCGATGGGCGAGCCGTTAAGCCTGATGGAGCTCGGACGGCTCGAACAGCGGCTCGTCGCGCTGATCGGCGCCCCGGTAGACCTCGTCCCGGAGGCGGCAATCCGCGCGGGTCTGCGGGAGCGAGTCCTGGCCGAGGCCATCGTGTTGTGAGCCGTTCCGAACGGGAGGTTGTGCAAGAGGCGGCCACCCATTTCGAGTTGATGTTCGACCACGCCAAAAGGTGACGTCATGGACCAACTTGTCGTCGACGCCGTGTGCATGCGGTTGTCTGCCGGGGTGGAGGCGTTGAACCGGCTCGAATCGTCCACCCGTGACGACCTGTTCGGCGACACGTGGCCCCTGATGTGGGGCATAGGGAACCGGATCGCCCACGGCTACCTCCTTGTGGAACCCACCATCATCCGTCGGACCCTCGATGTTGACATGCCGGCGATTCTGGCCACGATCCATCGAGCACTTGGCCAGAGCTGAAGGACCGCTCATGCCGCCGTTCGATCGAGTAGATCGAGCGCAGAGGCTGGCGGTGCTATTGAGGGGCTCACTACTGCCGGCATAGTTGACGGCGTTCTGGCTCGTCCATCCTTTGGCCCGGAAGACTTCTCCGGCGGAGCGTGCGGGTATGCGGTCCGCCCTGGCCCGCTGAGGATCAGTAGGCTCCGAAGCCGTGGCCAGCACCCTTGACCCGACCCTGTCCCGCCGCCTGGACGAGCTGACGGTGGCCGCCCAACGTCGATGGCGGAGTCCGGGCGTCTCGGCGGGCGTGGTGCTCGACAGCGACCTGGCCTGGTCCGCCCATGTCGGTTCGGCCCGGCTCGCGTCAACGACCGACGACTGGCCGCTCACGGACGACACGCAGGTCATGATCGGCTCGATCACCAAGACGTTCACGGCCCTGCTGGTCATGCAGCTGCGCGACGAGGGGCGGCTCACCCTCGACGACGACGTGAGCACCTGGCTGCCGGGCACGCGGCATACCGGCGTCACCGTGCGGCAGCTGCTCAGTCACACATCGGGGCTGCAGCGCGAGCCGGTCGGGCACATCTGGGAGAGCCTTGTCGCGCCGGACGCGGCCCAGCTGGTCACGGAGCTGGAGGACGCCGAGCGGGTCCTGCCGGGCAACCTGGCGTTCCACTACTCCAACCTCGGGTTCGCCCTGCTGGGACTGCTCGTCGAGCGCCTGGACGGCCGCCCCTGGGAGGCAGCGCTCCAGGCCCGGCTCCTCGGCCCGCTGGGCATGACCCGCACGACCCTGACCCCGGCCGATGACCACGCCCACGGCTACCAGGTGCACCCGTTCGCCGGCACCACCACCCTCGAGCCGGTCTTCGACCTGAGGTCCACGGCCCCACTCGGCGGCCTCTGGTCGACCGTCGCCGACATGGGGCGCTACGCCGCGTTTCTCGCCGAGCCCGACCCTGACCTCATCCGGCCCGACACGCTCGACGAGATGTGCGCCCCGGTCGTCGTCATCGACCCCGACGGCTGGACCCGGGCCTACGGGCTGGGCTTCGAGCTCGTTCGTAGCGGCGACAGGATCTCCATGGGCCACCGAGGGGCCATGCCCGGGTTCCTGTCGGCCCTGCGTGTGCGCCGCGTCGACCACACCGGAGCCTTCGCCGTCGCCACGACGACGGCCGGTGCCGAGCCCGCCTCGCTGGCCTCCGGGCTGCTGGACCTCGTCCTCAGCAACACCCCGCGACCCGGGGCGGCGCCGTGGGTGCCGGAGCAGCCCCACCCGGATCTCGACGAGCTGCTCGGAACGTGGTGGAGCGAGGGTGAGGAGCTCGTCCTGGAGGTGCGCCAGGGCGACCTGTGGATGCGCGTGGCCCAGGGGGCGTCCGCCGACGAGACCCGGTTCGCCCGCGAGTCGGACCTGCTCTTCCGGGCGGTCGCCGGCCGGGAACGCGGTGAGCGGCTCGAGCTGGTGCGGGACGCCGCCGGGAGCCTGGTCAAGCTGTACTTCGCCACCTACGCGGTCACGCGAGAGCCGCAGGCGTTTGCCGACCTGACCTGACGGCTGCCCGCCTCAGGAGGGGTAGGCGCCGCGCTTGACCTGCGGCTTCGGCATCCTGGTGGGCCGCAGCTGGAAGGCGCGCATCACGGCGTACATGGCCCCGCCCTTCGGCACCGAGGCCGCACCGTACTTGTCGGCGATCTTGCCTTTGATCCGGCGCCACATCAGGACGGCATCGATGACCGCCAGGGCAATCAGGCCATAGGTGAGGACGAAGACCGTCATCAGCGCCCAGCTGGTCTTGAGGAACGACAGCAGCAGGACGAGCACCATCACGGGGAGCACGACCTCGCCGACGCTCCACCGGGCGTCGACGTAGTCGCGGATGTAGCGGCGTTCCGGCCCCTTGTCGCGGGCCGGTAGATGGGCGTCATCACCGGTGACCATGGCCTGTCGCTGCCGGGCGAGGCCCTCCTTGCGCTTCATCTTGTCGCGGTCCTTGGCGGCTTTGCGGTCGGTGACGACGAGGGGCTGCTTACGGGCCGCCTCCTGCACGCTCCGCTTCGGCGTGGGCCGGTTCTTGGCCCCCGGCCGGGCGTCCTGGACGGTGGTCACGGTCGCCGTATCGGTCTCAAGGGTCTTCTGCTGCCAGGGCATACGCACGACCCCAGGGTATGCGTTCGGTCGGGCTAGAGTCGCCGCCGTGACCTCCGACGTCCTCACCACCGACCACATCGACGCCGTCAAGCAGCGGGTCTCCACCCTCATGCCCGGGATCCGCAGCGACCTCGAGGCGCTGACGCGGATCCCGAGCGTGTCACTCGACTCCTTCGACCAGCAGCACGTCGAGGAGAGCGCCCACGCGGTGGCCGCGCTGCTGCGGGCCGAGGGGCTCGAGGTCGAGATCATCCGCGAGGGCGGCCGCCCCGCGGTCATCGGGCACATCGACGGCCCGGACGGCGCCCCGACGATCACGCTCTACGCCCACCACGACGTCCAGCCCCCGGGCGATGAGGCGCTGTGGGACTCACCGCCGTTCGAGCCGACCGAGCGGCGCGGCCGGCTCTACGGGCGCGGGGCCGCCGACGACAAGGCGGGGGTGATGGCGCACATCGCCGCCTTGCGGGCCCATGCCGGCCACCTCCCGGTCGGCGTGACGATCTTCGTCGAGGGTGAGGAGGAGATCGGCAGCGACTCGCTGCTCACCATTCTTGAGCGGCACGGTGAGAAGCTGCGCGCCGACGCCATCGTGCTGGCCGACTCCGGCAACTGGGCCATCGGGGAGCCCGCGCTCACCGTGACGCTGCGGGGGATGGTCCGCGTCGTCGTCACGGTGACGACCCTGGACCACGGTGTTCACTCGGGCATGTTCGGCGGGGCGGTGCCCGACGCGATCACGGCGCTCATCCGGCTACTGGCGACGATGCATGACGCCGCCGGCAACGTCGCCGTCGACGGTCTGAAGGCGGGGGAGGCGTCCGACCTGGAGTACTCCGAGGAGAGGCTGCGGGCGGAGTCCGGTCTGCTCGAGGGCGTCGAGCTCATCGGCTCGGGCTCGCTGCTGACCCGGATGTGGAACAAGCCCTCGATCACGACCATCGGGTTCAACGCGCCCAGCGTCGAGACTGCGTCCAACACTCTGGTCGCGAGCGCGTCGGCCAAGGTGTCGATGCGGATCGCCCCCGACGAGGACATCAAGGACGCCTACCGGCTGCTCTCCGACCATCTGCAACGGAACGTGCCGTGGGGCGCCCGGCTCGGGGTGCGGCTGGACGACGAGGGCCCCGGCTTCGATGCCGATGCCGACGGCCCGATCTACGACCAGGCCCGCGCCGCCTTCGCCGATGCGTGGGGCGTCGAGCCGGTGGACATCGGCGTCGGCGGGTCGATCCCGTTCGTCGCACGGTTCGCGGAGAAGTTCCCCGACGCCGGGATCCTCGTCACCGGGGTCGAGGACCCCGACGGCCGCGCCCACGGCGCCAACGAGTCGCTGCACCTCGGCGAGTTCGAGAAGGTCTGTCAGGCCGAAGCCCTGCTTCTGGCCCGCCTCGGCGCGATGCCTCGATCGTGAGCGACGCCGACCGTCAGTACGACCTAGCCGTCCTCGGGGCCACCGGCTTCGTCGGGCGCCTCCTCGCGGCATACCTGGCCGAGCACGCCCCGACCGGGCTGCGCGTCGCGCTGGCCGGGCGGTCCCAGGACCGGCTGGCCGAGGTGCGCACGACCCTCCCGGGGGCGGCGCGTGAGTGGCCGCTCGTCGTCGTCGACGCGACGAGCCCCGAGCAGGTGAGCGACCTGGCCCGGTGCACCCGGGTCGTCGTGACGACCGTCGGTCCCTACGCCCGTTACGGCCTCCCCCTGGCGCGGGCCTGCGCCGAGTCCGGGACCCACTATGCCGACCTCACCGGCGAGGTGCTCTTCGTGCGCGACCTCGCCGACTCCAGCCACGAAGCGGCGTTGCGCACCGGCGCACGAGTGGTCACCTCGTGCGGTTTCGACTCCGTGCCCTCCGACCTCGGCGTGCACCTGCTGCACCGGTATGCCGAGGAGCACGGCCTGGGCGGGCTCGGCGACACGACGCTCCTGGTCACCCGGCTCCGCGGCGGGGTCAGCGGCGGGACCATCGAGTCGATGCGCGGCCAGGTCGAGGCGGTGACGTCCGACCCGTCCCGGCGCCGGACGGTGCTGGACCCGTTCGGGCTCAGCGCGGACCGGTCGGCCGACCCCGACGGGCGCGACCAGTGCGACGTCATGCGCGTCTACCGGGACGCGGCCACCGGCCGCTGGACGGCGCCGTTCGTCATGGCGTCGTTCAACACCCGGATCGTCCGCCGGAGCGACTCGCTGCTCGGCCACGCCTACGGCCCGCGGTTCCGCTATCGCGAGGCGATGGCGTTCGGGTCCGACTACGCCGCGCAGTGGCGGGCCGTCGGCCTCACCCTCGGCCTCGGCGGGGCCATCGCGGCGCTCCAGGCCCCGGTGGTCCGCCCGCTCGTCGACCGGGTCCTGCCGAAGCCCGGCGAGGGGCCGGACGAGAAGACGCGGCGGGAGGGCCGGTTCCGCGTCGAGGTGCGCACCACCACCGACACGGGGCAGCGGCTCGTCGCAACCGTCGGCGCCGCCGGTGACCCCGGGTATGCCGCCACGGCGGTGATGCTCGGCGAGTCGGCTCTCTGCCTGGCGTTGGACGGCGACCGGCTGAGCCCGGGTGGGGGAGTGCTGACGCCCGCCGTGGCCATGGGCGACGCGCTGGTCGACCGGCTACGCGCCCAGGACTTCGTCTTGACGGTGCGCGATGACGACGTCTCGACGACGGAACCGCAGATCAGCCGCACCGCCTGACCAACACAGTCGGCTCGGGTGGGCTGGGAGAATTCTCCGACTTGACGCAGCGTGGACTTACTTGACGCTCCCTGCAGGGGGCGTCAACCCACATGACGCTGCGTCAAGTGGCCTGAAACCGTCTGAGAGGACGGCGACCCGGTCGAGTGCGGTCATCAGTCCTTCGACGTCTCGCCCGGCAGGGCCAGCATCTGGTCGAGCGCGACCCGGGCCCAGTGGGCGACGTCGGGGTCGACGCGGATGGGGTTGACGACCCGGCCCGCGACGAGCGACTCGAGCGCCCAGACGAGGTGGGGCAGGTCGATCCGGTTCATGGTCGAGCAGTAGCAGACGTTCTTCTCCAGGAACGCGATCTGCTGCCGCGGGAACTCCTGGCGCAGCCGGTTGACGAGGTTGAGCTCGGTGCCGACCACCCAGGACGTGCCGTCGGGAGCGGCGGCGATCGTCTTGATGATCCTCTCGGTGGAGCCGATCTCGTCGGCGAGCTCACACACCTCGTACTGGCACTCGGGGTGGACGATGACCTTGACGCCGGGGATGTCGCGGCGGGCCGCCTCGACCGCCTCGACGCTGAACCGGCCGTGCACCGAGCAGTGCCCGCGCCACAGGATCATCCGGGCCCTCTCGAGCTGCTGCGGGGTGACGCCGCCGTGGGGCTTGTGCGGGTCCCAGAGCACGCAGTCGTCCAGCGTCAGGCCGAGCTCCCGGACGGCGGTGTTGCGGCCCAAGTGCTGGTCGGGCAGGAACAGCACCTTGCCGTTGCCGTCGACGCCGCCGGTCTGGTCGAACGCCCACCGCAGTGCGGTCTTGGCGTTCGACGACGTGCAGACGGTGCCGCCGTGCCGGCCGGTGAACGCCTTGATCGACGCGGCGGAGTTCATGTAGGTCACCGGCCGTACGACGTCGGCGATGGCGTCCCCGAACACGTCGAGCAGGTCGTCCCACGCGTCCTCGACCTGGGCGATGGCGGCCATGTCGGCCATCGAGCACCCGGCGGCCAGGTCGGGCAGGATCACCGTCTGGTCGGCGGAGGTGAGGATGTCCGCCGACTCAGCCATGAAGTGGACGCCACAGAACACGATGTGCGGCGCCTCGGGGCGGGCGGCGGCCTGCTGGGCGAGCTTGAACGAGTCACCGGTGACGTCGGCGAACTCGATGACCTCGTCGCGCTGGTAGTGATGGCCGAGCACGAAGACCGCGTCGCCGAGGGCGGCCTTCGCCGCGCGAGCGCGCTCCACGAGGCCGGGATCGGACGGCGCGGGCAGGTCTCCCGGGCACTCGACGCCCCGTTCGGTGGCCAGCTCGCGGCCCTGCCCCAGCACGAGCAGCGGCATGAGCGAGGGGCGAGGGTGAAGGTCCTGCTTGGCGATCGTCGTCACCCGTCGATCGTATGCCGGTGGGGGACGTGTGCCATGGCTGCCCCGATGGCGGGCCGGCTGTCAGCATGGGCCGTATGCGCGTCGTCCTCGCCCCTACCCGGTTCGCCGGCACCCTCACCGCCATCGAGGCGGCGGAGGCGATGGCTCGGGGGTGGACCCGTGCCGCCCCGCACGACGAGCTCGTGACGGTGCCGATGTCGGACGGTGGACCCGGTTTCGTCGACGTGCTCGCTGCAGGTCTCGGCGGGGAGGTGCTCGCTGCGACGGTGTCGGGCCCCACCGGTCGTGACGTCCCCGCCAGCGTCCTGGTCGTCGACGACGGCGGCACGCGCACGGCATACGTCGAGTCCACGCAGGCCGTCGGCAGTGACCTCGTCGCGGCCGCGGACTGGGACCCCGCGCATACCTCGTCCGCCGGGGTGGGCCAGCTCCTCGACCTGGCCCTGACCACGCGTCCGACCCGCATCGTCGTCGGTGTCGGTGTCGGTGTCGGCGAGTCGGCCACCCATGACGCGGGCGCGGGACTGCTCGCCGCGCTGGGGGCGGGACACGCAGCCCGGCTCGGCGCCGGCGGCCTGGCCCTGCAGGCCCTCACCGCCGGCGACCTGGCCGGCCTGGGCGACGTCCAGCGACGGTTCCGTGGCCCGGCCCTCGTCCTGGCCACCACCGCAACGCTGCCACTGCTCGGCTTCAAAGGCGCCAGCGCCGTCGAGGCCGAGGAGCGCGGGGCCACCCCCGAGCAGGCGCAGGCGCTGGAGTCGGCCCTGGGTCACTGGGTCGACGTCGTCGGCCGCGCCCACCCGCAACCGAGGGACCTGCTCACCGGCGGTGCCCGGCGCCTCGACCGCGAGCCGGGGGCCGGAGCAGCGGGAGGCCTCGGCTACGCCCTCTACCTCCTCGGGGCCCGGCGGGTCGACGGGGCCGCGCTCGTCGCCGAGGCGGTCGGGCTGGCGGGTCGCGTCCGCGACGCCGACCTGGTCGTCACGGGGGAGGGCACCTACGACTGGCGGAGCCTGCGGGACTCCGCGCCCGCCGCCGTCAGCGAGATCACCATGGCCGCCGGGGTGCCGCTGGTCGCCCTGGCCGGCCAGGTGCGGGTCGGGAGGCGGGAGGCGCTGACTGCCGGCCTCTCGGCGGCGTATGCCGTGGCCGATCGGCCGGCCACCGTCGCAGCCGCCCTGGCCGACCCGGCCGGCACCCTGGCCGCCCGCGCCGCGCGGGTCGCCGCCACCTGGTCCCCTGCCCCCGAGAGCGCGCCGTAGACTCGAGAGATCCGGGGAACAGATCCTGGAAGACCGCGGTTGACGTGGTGCAGAGCAGCATCCCGCTACGCCCGACCTCGCCCGCACGTAGACACTGCACGGAGGACAACGCATGAGTGTTCAGGACCAGACCCACACCCACGAGCAGACCGCCACGCTCACCACTTCGGCGAGCACGGTGAGCACGGACACTGACACCCACGGCGTCGAGCTGACCGGCGTGGCCGCCGGCAAGGTCAAGAGCCTGCTCGAGCAGGAGGGTCGCGACGACCTTCGCCTGCGCGTCGGCGTGCAGCCCGGCGGCTGCTCCGGCCTGATCTACCAGCTCTACTTCGACGAGCGCACGCTCGACGGTGACCTGGTGCGCGACTTCGACGGGGTCGAGGTCGTCGTCGACCGGATGAGCGCTCCTTACCTGCTCGGCGCGACGATCGACTTCGCCGACACCATCGAGAAGCAGGGCTTCACCATCGACAACCCCAACGCTGGCAGTTCGTGCGCCTGCGGAGACAGCTTCAGCTGACCCACCCCCCAGCGCCGACGACAGCGCCCGGAGCACCCTCGACCAGGGGCTTCGGGCGCTGTCGCGTCCGCCCCGTATGCGCGCGACGCGACGGGCAGGCCGGTCGGGTAGGTTCACCGCGTGCAGATCGCGGTCACCGGGTCCATCGCCACCGACCACCTGATGACCTTCCGGGGTCGGTTCCGAGACTCCCTCGTCGTCGAGCAGCTCGACAAGATCTCGTTGTCGTTCCTCGCCGACGAGCTCGAGATCCGGCGCGGCGGGGTGGCGGCCAACATCGCCTTCGGCATGGCGGGCCTCGGGCAGCGGCCGATCCTCGTCGGCTCCGTGGGCGAGGACTTCACCGACTACCGGTCGTGGCTGGAGCGCCACGGGGTCGACTGCGAGTCGGTGCACGTCAGCGACAGCCGGCACACAGCCCGGTTCGTGTGCACGACCGACGACGACATGGCCCAGATCGCGACCTTCTACGCCGGGGCCATGTCCGACGCGCGGCTCATCGAGCTGCAGCCGATCGCTGCTCGCGTCGGCGGACTCGACCTCGTGCTCATCGGGGCCAACGACCCCGAGGCGATGCTGCGGCATACCCAGGAGTGCCGCACGCGCGACATCCCGTTCATCGCCGACCCGTCCCAGCAGCTCGCCTTCGCCGACGGGCCCGAGATCCGGCGGCTCGTCGACGGGGCGGCCTACCTGTTCACCAACGAGTACGAGGCGCACCTCACCGAGCAGAAGACCGGCTGGACGAGCGACGACATCCTCAAGCGGGTCGCCACGCGCGTCGTCACTCGGGGCTCGGACGGTGTCGACATCCTGCGCGAGGGCGAGCCCACGATCAGCGTTCCGGTCGCCCGTGAGGTGCGCAAGGCCGACCCCACCGGGGTGGGCGACGCGTTCCGGGCCGGCTTCATCACCGGGTTGTCGGGGGGTCTGGGCCTGCGCCGCTGTGCCGAGCTCGGGTCGACGCTCGCGACCTACGTCATCGAGACCGTCGGCACGCAGGAGTACCGCCTCGGCCAGGAGGCGTTCATCACCCGCCTCGCCGACGCCTACGGCCCGGAGTCGGCCGCCGAGATCAGCCCGGTCGTCATCTGCCGGCACGGCTGACGCCCGGCGTCACCCACCCGTGCCGACCCTGCCACCCCCCTCCCGGTTCGTCTTCGACGTCGGGGCGGCCGGGCCGGGCGAGGACCTCGTCGGCGTGGGTGCCGACCTCGCGCCCGGCACGGTGCTCGAGGCGTACGCGCGGGGCGTCTTCCCCATGGGCCTCGGGGCGGAGGGCGGCGAACCACTCGGCTGGTGGTCGCCCGACCCGCGCGGGGTGCTGCGACCCGGCGACCTGCACGTCAGCCGGTCGCTGCGACGGTCGCTGGGCCGGTTCGAGATCCGCGTCGACACCGACTTCGCCGGGGTCGTCGCGGGGTGCGCCGACCCGAGCCGGGCCGGTCGCTGGATCACCCCCGCGATCACGGCGGCCTACACCCGGTTGCACGAGCTGGGTTGGGCCCACTCGGTCGAGGTGCTGTGCGACGGTGAGCTCGTCGGCGGCCTCTACGGCCTTGCGGTGGGCGGCCTCTTCGCCGGCGAGTCGATGTTCCACCGGGTCACCGACGCCTCCAAGGCCGCGGTGGTGGCCATGCACGACCTGGTGGCCCGGGACGGCGACCCCCGCCGCCTCGTCGACGTGCAGTGGCGCACGCCGCACCTGGCGTCGCTGGGGGTCACCGAGGTGGCGCGCGTCGAGTACCTCCGGCTGCTCGACGTGGCCCTCGCCGCGCCCCTGCCTGAGCCCTTCCGCTGACCGTCAGCCTGATCTCGGAGCGCCACACCCCCCAGGAGGGGTGCAGCACTCCGCGCTAACCCGCCGACGGGTCGTCCAGGTCGATCCCCACGACCCCGGCCACCCGCGCTACGTCGACGCCTGTCGTCAGCAGGCTCGCCCGGTGCCGCCAGGCGACCGCCGCGACCAAGCAGTCGAGCAGACCGCGCGGGGTCACCCCCGCGCGGCGGCAATGGCGATACACCCCATACGGCGTAAGACCGGTGTAGAGAGGCCTGATCTCAGCCGCGGCGCACCCGGTATGCCGTGTGCGCCGGCGCGTCCCCAGCCGGACGGTCCTCGACGGAGACGAGCTCGTGCCCGCGCATGCGGCAGAACGCGGGCACGTCGGACCGGGCGGCCGGGTCCGTCGCGAGCAGCACCACCTCGGCACCAGGCGGTAGCTCGTTCAGCCGGGCCCCGAGCCGGATCACCGGCAACGGGCAGCGTTGGCCACAGGCGTCGAGCTCGGCAGCCGGCGGCGTGAGAGCCGAGCTCACAGGCGGTCCGTCCCGAGCTGCGCCCGGACCGTCGCCACCGCATCGGGCAGCGCCCGGCAGAACGCGTCGACCCCCGCCGCGCGCACCGTGGCGCCGCCGGCCACCGTCGCCGCCA
>JALZBI010000203.1 GCA_030947565.1 Actinomycetota bacterium | reverse complement strand
CTGGACACTCACCGGGTAGGGCGCGGCCAGCTGCCCCACGGAGGCGTCGCCGTCGGTCAGCCGCGCCACCAGGTCGCGCCGGGTCGGGTCGGAGAGGGCCGCGAACACCTGCGAGAGCGTGTCGACCATCTGACCCCCTAGCTCAACGACCTGGTTGACGACCGTAGGTGCTCGACGACTCAATGTCAACCGAATGGTTGAGAGGTACCCCTCGTCGCCGCGTCGGTGCCCAGCCTCCCGTCTCAGGGTGTCCTGAAGACGCGGCGCCGTTCGTGGAGAGGGTAAGAAGGCAGTCGACCGAACTGCCGGTGATCAAAGGAGCTGGGGATGGCGCTGTACCTCATTGCCTTCAACGACGAGTGGACTCCCGACCTGACGATGGACGAGCTGCGCGAGAGGGGCGTGGCAGGCCGGGCGGTGATGGAGGAGATGACGCAGGCCGGCGCCTTCATCTTCAGCGACGGCGGCCTGGACGCGTCGACGGCGATCTGCAGCGTCGAACCGAACGGAGGCGAGCCGCTGTTCACCGACGGGCCCTTTGCCGAGACCAAGGAGCACCTCGGCGGGTTCGCGGTCGTCGACGTGGCCGACGACAAGGCGGCCCGCTACTGGGCCGGCCGGATCGCGGTCGCGGTGGGCTGGCCGCAGGAGGTGCACCGCTTCCCACATCGCGTCGGGCGGCCTCCTGCCGCGCCGTCGGAAACCGCGTCCTAAGTCACGGGCTCCCGCCCGCCGCCAGCAGCGTCACGACACGGTCGGCCACCGCCTGCATACCCGCGACATTGGGGTGGAAGGACGACGCGAGGCGGCGGAGCGAGAGGCCGTTGACCCACGGGGCGGCGGAACCCGCCCCGTGGTCGGGCTCGAGACTCGATGCCGGCACAAGGTCGCACCCGGTCCGGCTGCTCGCCTCCGCGAGGATCGCCGACAGGTCCGATGCCACCTCCCTGAAGTGCGCGATCTCGTTGGTGGTCAACGGCATCGAGGCCCCGGGGGTCGACGAGTCGCTGAAGACGGGCAGGTAGTCGACCAGGACCACCCGCGCCCGTGGCGCCCGTTCGCGTATGCCGGTCACGATCGAGACCAGACCTTCGTTGGCCGACTCCTTCTGCTGCGGTGTCACGGGCCGGAGCACTCTGCGGCCGCGGGCGAAGCTCGACACCGGCGACGTCAGCCGGCACCGGCCCAGCTGTCCGAGCAACGCGGTCATCACGACTCCCCCGAGATAGCCCACGTCGTTGCCGCCGGCGGTGACGGTGACCAGGTCGGCGTCGGCGGTGACCAGCTCGATCTGGGGCGGGAACGTGCGCAGCCCCACCCGTTGCCGCGCTCGCAGAACCGTCTCGGTCGTCGCCCCCGACACCGTCGCATCGACCAGCGACGCCCCGAGGTGGGTCGCCACGAGGTGCGCGTAGTTCCGGCCGGAGCGCCCGGCGGCCCGGTCGACGACCGGCTCGATGCCCGGCCCGGCGGCGAACGAGCTACCCAGGGCCACCATCCGTAGGACCGCCATCGCAAGGTCTCCTCGTCTTCTGGTTAAGAGCTCGAACGTAGTCGCGGACCGCTCCCACGGCTGACGGTCGGGGCCGTCGCCATCGACAGAACCGACCAGCCGCCAAGCATCGAGGTGGTGCGGAGACTGGCGTCCGACGAGTCAGACACCAAACGCGTGACAGAGCTCCGGCCAGCGCCGAGCACGGCGAGCGCACCGAGAAGGGAACCCATGAATGCCGACCGGCCGCCCGCTTTCGCCGCCGACTTCTTCCTCGTCATGATGGCCGAGCACACGCGGGCTTCTTCACCGCAGACGCAGCACGGCTCTACCTCCCCATCGACCCGGACCCGGCCCTGCTGGCTAACCCGCTGGCGTACCTGCGCGGCCCCACGCACCTCGTCGTGCTCAACCCTCGCCGGGAGCCGGGAACGTTCCGGTCGTCCGAGGTGGCCGGGGTCGAGGCGGTGCTCGTCGACGGCGTCAGGGTGCTCGTCGACGGCGTCACGGTGGCCGGGGACGAGATGACGGTCTCAGGATTCGGCTACGGCGTCTTCGCCCTGCGTTGAGGGGCCGGGAAGTGGACCGGGTGCGGATTGACAGTGCTGAGCGGTGACGAGGAGCATCCGCTTTATGCGCCAGGTCCTCTGCACGGATGCCGCCCCGACGTCGCCGCTGTACAGCCAGGGGGTGCGGGTCGGCTCCCAGATCCGGGTGTCCGGTCTGGTCGGGGTCGATGTGACCTCCGGCCGGCTGGCTGGTCCGAGCATCCAGGAACAGACCCGGCAGGCCCTGACGAGCTGTCGGGCGGTGTTGTCGGCGGGCGGTGCATCGCTCGACGACGTGGTCGAGGTCGGGGTGCTGCTCGCCGATCCCGATGACTTCGCCGGGATGAACGAGGAGTATGCCGCGTGGTTCCCCGCCGATCCGCCGTGCCGTTACGTGGCCAAGCTCGGCGCGGTCATCCCCGGCGTCCTGGTGTCCATCCGCATGACCGCACTCCTCGCGTGAGGACCCCGGACGGTTCGGGTTGGTCCGCCGGAACCCAGTCGACGACGCAACACCGGCGTATGCAGCGCGGCATCGACCACGACAGCAGCCTCGGCCCGCTCGCGGCGGCCTGACGCACTCATTGCGGCAGGAGCGAACCGGTGCACGGTCAACCGGCCTTGTGCCCGCCACGCCTATGTCAGCAGGTCTGAGGCCGATGTGAAGGGGAGGTCGGGGTATCCGGCGCGGACGGTGAGGTCATGGAAGGTCATGTCGTCGCGGTCCATCACCAGCGCGGCCCGCGCCTGTCGGGCTAGCGCTGGGCGCACCTGTCCGAGGGCGCCGGCGATGACTCGGAGGGCTGCGGGAGGTACGTGTCGCGGCGGCTTGATCGTCTCTGACTCTGCCGCGACGAGGCGAGCCAGGTCGTTAAGGGTGAGCTGGTCCGGGCCGCCGATCTGCAGGGTCTGACCGCAGGTGTCAATGTCGGTGGCTAGCCGGTCGACGAGGGCGGCGACGTCGCGTACCGAGACGAAGTTGATGGGGTTGTCGCCGTGGCCGAACACCAGCGGTCGGCCAGAGCGGCCGGCGCTCCGCCGGAGCAGGTCGATCCAGAGCTCGAGAAACGCGGTGGGTCGGACGATCGTGGCCGGTACCCCGCTCGCAGCCAATGTCGTCTCCGCGGCGTACTTCATCCGGAACAGCTCCATCGGGCTGTCGTGGGAGGCGCCGACCCCGGAGATGAGCACCACGCGGGCGCCGACGGAGCGGGCGCCCTCGACAAGGTTGACGTTCCCGTCGCGGTCGACGGAGGCCGGCGAAACGCCGCCTGGGCCGGCGAACCCGTGGACCGCTGAGACGAGCACCTCGGCCCCGGCCGAGGCCCGCAACGTATCGGCGCGGTTGCGGACGTCCCCAACGACCACGTCAACGTGAGCGTGCGGGCCGAGCAGGTGCGCGGCGCGACGCGGGTCCCGGGTCAGCACCCGAACCTCGACCCCGCGGGCTACGAGTCGGGCGACCACCAGGGTACCGAGCCGACCGGTGCCACCGGCGACCAGCACCAGGCCGCTCACGTCTGGCCCGGGGTGACTTGGCGTCGCACCGCGGCGTCGACCCCATCACCGTGCGGCTCGACGGGCTCGAGATACATCCGCGCCGAGGCGATCACGCCATCACAGACCTCGAACCTGATCACGCCGCGCATGAGGTGCGCCGACCCGTCTGCGCGGGTGCCTCGGTGCTCCCACTCCGACCACACCACGTCACCGAGGGTCGCCGAGGCGATCACCTCGGTCGTGACGTCAGGTACCGCGGTAAGGATCTGCGCCCAGTTACGGCCCACCTGCTCACGGCCGACGAACCCTCGGGCGGGGTGCAGCGGGGTCTCATTGCGGTAGTCAGGGGCAAAGCAGCCCACGATGGCCTCGAGGTCATGCTCGTTGGTGCAGTCCCGCAGCCGGTGAATGACGGCGGTGGCTTCGTCCGCGGGCACCTCGTGGGTCATGACGGTTCCTCACCGAGACTGTGTCTCACGCGTTGAGGTTGTGCATATCAGCTGGTGAACCTAATCTGATCCAGACGTCTGGATTCGTTCTAAGACTATGGAGGCAATTTCGGTGTCTGTCAACCCCCGCCGGTACGACGCCACCCGTCGACGCGACCAGGCGGCCCGCACCAGGGCCGCAATCCTGGAGGCCTCGCGACACCAGTTTCTGACCCAGGGGTACGCGACCACGACCATCGTGTCGATCGCCGCCGGCGTGGGCGCCTCCGCTGACACCATCTACAAGGCGTTCGGGGGGAAGGCCGCACTGCTGCTCGCCGTGTGCGAGGACGCTCTGAACGGCACCGGCGCGGTGCCGGCGGAGACCCGTTCGGACGCCATGCAGGCCGCCGAGCACGACCCGGTCGCGTTGTTGCGCGGTCTGGGCACGTTGACCGGTGAGGTGGCACCGCGGATCGCACCGCTGCTGCTGTTGCTGTCCGCGGCCGCCGAGGCGGACCCCGCACTGCAGCAGATGCGTACCGACCTTGATGCCGCCCGGCAGGCCCGGATGGCTCAGGTGGCGGCCACTCTGGCCAGCAAGACCCCGCTTCGGGCCGGACGGTCCATCGACGAGGCCGCCGACATCATGTGGGTCTACAGCTCACCCGAGATCTACCGTCTGCTCGTCCTTGACCGGCGCTGGCCCATCGAGCGATACGCGCAGTTCGTCGGCGACTCCCTTGTCGTCGCGCTGTTGGACAGCGGCAGCAGCGACCACCGCCCAACACCCGTCGGACAGCGCGACCGTTGACGTTCCCGGTCCGTGCTACCGATTGTCAACCGCCCGGGGCCATCTGTGGTTATGGGTGTGCTTGCAGGAGGAGGCGGGTCCAGGCGTCGGTGAGCCAGTGCGCGAACTGGGTGGGTGTCCATCCTCGCTGATGGACGAGCAGGTCCCAGTATTCGGCGGCGTTCATGGTCCAGATGATGTCGGCGACCTGGTCGTTGCTGAGGTCGCCGCGCAGCTGTCCGGTGGTGCGGAGGTCGGCGGCGAGGGCGTGCATGTTGGTGGCTCGTCGCTGGGCGATCTGGTCCCAGAGGGCGGCGCAGCCGGGGTCGGTGGCGGCGGCGGCTCGCAGGGCGAGGAACACCGGGGCGAGGCGTTGTTGGATGCCGGTGATGGCGTCGGCGTAGATGCGGAGCTTGG
>JALZBI010000032.1 GCA_030947565.1 Actinomycetota bacterium | reverse complement strand
CGCGACCCAGTGCGTCGACCTGCCTGCGCCACGCCGCGTAGCGCACAACGCGGTGGATCGGACCCCCGAGGGGGTCTGACCCACCGCGTCGATGTCGCCGGGACGGCAACCTGCGCCACGCGAAGCCCTAGGATCGCGGGCGTCCCTCGACCGTGCACCCGGAGGCCAACGATGACCGAGACCACGACGCGCGTCGACTTTCCGAGCGAGGGTGGCGTGACCATCGCGGCATACCGCTGGGACCCGGACGGCGAGCCCCGGGCCATCGTGCAGCTGGCGCACGGGATGGGGGAGTACGCCCTGCGGTATGCGCCGCTGGCCGAGCGGCTCACGGCCGAGGGCTACGTCGTCTACACGCCCGACCACCGGGGCCATGGCGACACGGCGTCCTCGCCCGAGGCGTACGGCGTGCTCGGTGAGACGGGTTGGGCCGATCTGGTCGACGACGTCGGGCGGATGAGCGCGCTCGCCACCGACGCCCACCCCGGCCTGCCTCTCGCCCTCGTCGCCCACAGCATGGGCTCCTTCGCGGCCCAGCAGTACCTGCTGGACCACAGCGGCGACGTCTCGGCGGTCGTCCTGTCGGGCACGGCGGCGATCGACCTGCTCGAGCCGGGGATGGACCTCGAGCAGCCCATGGACCTCAGCGCGTTCAACGCCCCGTTCCAGCCCCAGCGCACCGACTTCGACTGGCTCAGCCGGGACGAGGCGCAGGTGGACGCCTACATCGCCGACCCGCGGTGCGGCTTCGGGCTGGACGTCGCCGGCGGCAAGGCGATGTTCGCCACGGCGAGGCAGGTGGCCGACCCCGCGCGGGTGGCTGCGATGCGCCGGGACCTCCCGGTCTACGTCGTCGTCGGGAGCATGGACCCGGTCAACGGTGGGCTCGCCCTCGTCAACGAGCTGGTACGCCGCTATGAGGACGCCGGGCTGGAGGACGTGACCCTGGTCGTCTATCCCGACGCGCGGCACGAGGTCTTCAACGAGACCAACCGCGAGGAGGTCGTCGCCGGCCTGATGGCGTGGCTCGACGAGAAGATCGGCTGAGCGTTGGCCGTCGCCGACCCCCGGTTGCGGGATCTGGTGCGGCTACGGCGTGTTCGGGACCGGATCGACCGGGAGTATGCGCAGCCCTTGGACGTCGAGGCGCTGGCCCGCGCGGCCCACATGTCGGCCGGCCACCTCAGCCGTGAGTTCCGGCGCGCCTACGGCGAGTCGCCCTACAGCTACCTCATGACGCGACGGGTGGAGCGGGCGATGGCCCTGTTACGCCGCGGCGACCTCAACGTCACGGAGGTGTGCTTCGCCGTCGGCTACGGGTCACTCGGCACGTTCAGCACCCGGTTCGCCGAGCTTGTGGGTATGCCGCCCAGCATCTACCGCCGCGACGCGGTCCGGGCGGCGGCGGAGCTGCCTCCGTGTGTCGCCAAGCAGGTGACGAGGCCGGTCAGGAATCGAGAAGCGCGGGTCCCCGGACCTGACCTAGCGTGAACGGCATGGACCTCACCATTCACACGACCGTGCTCGCCCACGACGACCCGGACGCCTCACTCGCGTTCTACCGCGACATCCTCGGGTTCGAGGTGCGCACCGACTTCGGCCGCGGCACGATGCGGTGGATCACCGTCGGCCCCGTGGGCCAGCCGGAGACGTCCATCCTGCTGGCGCCACCCGCGGCCGATCCGGGCGTGACGGACGAGGAGCGGCGCACCATCGTCGAGATGATGGCCAAGGGCACCTACGGGTGGATCCTGCTGGCGACTCCCGACCTGGACGGGACCTTCGAACGCGTCCAGGCCAGCGAGGCCGAGGTCGTCCAGGAGCCGACCGAGCAGCCCTACGGCGTCCGGGACTGCGCCTTCCGCGACCCCGCGGGGAACCAGATCCGCATTCGAGAGGCGCGATGAGCAGGGCTCAGGCCGGGCGTACGCGTCCGCCGCGCACTCACGTCGCTGACGCTCACGACCTGATCCGGGTGCAGGGGGCGCGGGAGAACAACCTCCAGGACGTCAGCCTCGACCTGCCGAAGCGCCGGCTCACCGTCTTCACCGGCGTCTCCGGCTCCGGCAAGAGCTCGCTCGTGTTCAGCACCATCGCCGCCGAGTCGCAGCGGATGATCAACGAGACCTACAGCGCGTTCGTCCAGGGGTTCATGCCGACGCTGGCCCGGCCTGACGTCGACGTCCTCGAGGGGTTGACCACCGCGATCATCGTCGACCAGGAGCGGATGGGTGCCAACGCCCGCTCCACGGTCGGGACCGCCACCGACGCCTACGCCATGCTGCGCATCCTGTTCAGCCGCCTGGGTGAGCCGCACATCGGCTCGTCTCAGGCGTTCTCGTTCAACGTCGCGTCCATCAGCGGAGCGGGCGCGGTCACCCTCGAGCGCGGGGGCGAAAAGGTCAAGGAGCGACGCAGCTTCAGCATCATCGGCGGGATGTGCCCGCGCTGCGAGGGCATGGGCAACGTCACTGACATCGACCTGACCCAGCTCTACGACGACCGGCTGTCGCTCAACGAGGGCGCGCTGACCATCCCGGGCTACAGCATGGACGGGTGGTACGGCCGCATCTTCCGGGGCTGTGGCTTCTTCGACCCCGACAAGCCGATCGCCAAGTACACCAAGCGAGAGCGGCAGGACCTGCTCCACAAAGAGCCGACCAAGGTCAAGGTCGAAGGGATCAACCTGACCTACGAAGGGGTGATCCCGAGGATTCAGAAGTCGTTCCTGTCCAAGGACGTCAACACCCTCCAGCCGCACATCCGCGCCTTCGTCGAGCGGGCCGTGACCTTCTCCGTCTGCCCGGAGTGCGACGGCACCCGGCTCAGCGCCCAGGCCCGGTCCTCGAAGATCGGCACGACGAGCATCGCGGACGCGTGCGCGATGCAGATCAGCGACCTGGCCGAATGGGTCCGCGGACTCGACCAACCCACAGTGGCGCCGCTGCTCGTGTCGCTGGGAGCGACCCTCGACTCGTTCACGGAGATCGGGCTCGGCTACCTCTCGCTCAACCGGTCGACCGGCACGCTGTCGGGCGGAGAGGCCCAGCGCACCAAGATGATCCGGCACCTGGGCTCGTCGCTGACCGACGTCACCTATGTGTTCGACGAGCCGACGATCGGCCTGCATCCACACGACATCCAACGGATGAACGACCTGCTGATCCGGTTGCGGGACAAGGGAAATACGGTGCTCGTCGTCGAGCACAAGCCCGAGGCCATCGCCATCGCCGACCACGTCGTCGACCTGGGGCCGGGTGCCGGGAGCGCCGGCGGCCAGGTCGTCTTCGCCGGCACCGTGGAGGGGCTACGCGCGAGCAAGACCCTGACGGGCCGCCATCTCGACGACCGGGCGCGGCTCAAGGACGAGGTGCGCTCACCCACGGGGCGACTCGAGGTGCGCCAAGCCGACACCCACAACCTGCAGACGGTTGATGTCGACATCCCCCTCGGCGTCCTCGTCGTGGTGACCGGCGTCGCCGGCTCCGGGAAGAGCTCACTGATCCACGGGTCGGTGTCCGGACGCGACGGCGTGGTGTCGGTGGACCAGGGCGCCATCCGCGGGTCCCGCCGAAGCAACCCGGCGACCTATACCGGCCTGCTCGACCCGATCCGCACGGCGTTCGCCAAGGCCAACGGTGTCAAACCGGCGCTGTTCAGCGCCAACTCCGAGGGCGCCTGCCCCGCCTGCAAGGGTGCCGGGGTCATCTACACCGACCTGGCGATGATGGCCGGCGTGGCGACACCGTGCGAGGAGTGCGAGGGGCGGCGGTTCCAGGCGGCCGTCCTCGAGTACCGCCTCGGTGGCCGCGACATCAGCGAGGTCCTGGCCATGTCGGCCGGCGAGGCGGTCGAGTTCTTCGCGGACGGGGACGCCCGCATCCCCGCTGCCCACGCGATCCTCGACCGGCTCGCAGACGTCGGCCTCGGATACCTGAGGCTGGGACAGCCGCTCACCACGCTGTCGGGCGGCGAACGGCAACGCCTCAAGCTGGCCACCCAGATGGCCGGGAAGGGCGACGTCTACGTCCTCGACGAGCCGACGAACGGCCTGCACCTGGCCGACGTCGACAACCTGCTGGGCCTGCTCGACCGGCTCGTCGACTCCGGTCGCTCGGTGATCGTCATCGAGCACCACCAGGCCGTCATGGCGCACGCCGACTGGATCGTCGACCTCGGGCCCGGGGCCGGCCACGACGGAGGCCGGATCGTGTTCGAGGGCACGCCGGCCGAGCTGGTCGCCGACGCGTCGACCCTCACCGGACAGCACCTCGCCGCCTACGTCGCGGGCGGATAGGCCGACCGCCGGAGAGCAGGCGGGAGTAGTCCAGGCCGCGAGGTCCGGAGGAGTACAACGGACCCATGGAGACATTCGGAACTCACGACACGGCGAAGCCCGCCACCACCTACGGCGACCGCGTCGACCGCTACGCCGAGCTGATCGTCCGCGTCGGGGCCAATGTCCAACCGGGGCAGCTGGTCATGGTGGGAGCCCTCGTCGAGCACGCCGAGCTGGCCCGAGCCGTGGTCGAGCAGGCATACCTCGCGGGCGCGTCCCGGGTCGTCGTCGACTACGACGACGACCACGTCCGGCGCTCGACGTTGCGCCACGCGCCCGAGCAGACGTTGACCACCGCCACGCCCTGGCGCTACGAGCAGGTCCGCCAGCTGGGGGAGATGAGCGGGGCGACGATCCGGCTCACGGGGAGTCCGGAGCCGAACCTTTTCGAGGGACTGGACGCTCGTCGGCTGTCGCTTCTGGACCCGGACTACCTGAGCGTGGCTCGCGGGGTGGTCATGGGCGGAAGGGTGCAGTGGACGATCGCCGCGGCACCGAACCCGGGCTGGGCCCGCCAGGTCTTCGGGGAGCCTGACGTCGAGCGGCTGTGGGAGGCGGTCGGGATCGCCCTGCGGCTCGACGAGCCGGATCTGGTCGGTGCGTGGTGGGCCCACTCGACGATGCTCCAGACGCGGGCGGCCGCGCTCGACGCCTACCGGCTGGATGCTGTTCGCTACCACGGGAACGGCACCGACCTCACGGTCGGCCTGAACGCGGCGCACCGCTGGGTCGGCGGGGCGACCGAGACCAACGACGGCGTCGCCTACATCCCCAACCTGCCGACCGAGGAGGTCTTCACCAGCCCGGACAGCAACCGGGCCGACGGGGTGATGCGGTTGACGCGGCCCCTCGCGATGCTGGCGGAGGGAACGGTCGTCGAGGATCTGGTCGTGAGGTTCGAGTCCGGTCGCATCGTCGACGTCACGGCGTCGAGCGGGGTCGAGGCGGTCCGGGCCCAGCTGGACTCCGCCGAGGGTGCGCGGCGTCTCGGCGAGGTGTCGCTCGTGGAAGGGTCGTCGCGGGTCCGGGCGGCGGGGGTCGTCTTCCACAACACGCTGTACGACGAGAACACCGGGTGTCACGTCGCGTGGGGGCAAGGGTTCGCCGACTGCATCGTGGGCGGCCGCACGATGACCGAGGAGCAGAAGGCAGAGGTCGGCCTGAACACCGCTCCGGTGCACACCGATGTCGTCATCGGCGGTCCCGGGGTCGACGTCGACGGCATCCGCACCGACGGGTCCCTGGTGCCGATCATCCGCGCGGACGCCTGGGCGCTCCCCGGCTGACGGGCGAGGAGAACGTCTGTCGCTGCACCATGTCGCGAAAGACCCCGGCCTGCTCGGCCAGCTCGTCGAACGTCCCCTCCTGCACGATGCGGCCGGCATCCAGGACGACGACGCGGTCGGCGTGCCTGATCGTGCTGAGGCGGTGGGCCACGACGACCCGGGTGACCTGTAGCGCGCCGAAGCTGGCCGCGACGACGGCTTGGGCCGCGGAGTCCAGCGCACTGGTGGCCTCGTCGAGAATGACGACCCGGGGAGTGCGCGCGACCGCGGCGGCCAGCACCATACGCTGTCGCTGACCGCCACTGAAGGTCTCTCCTCCGTCGCCGATCCGGGTCCGTAGACCCGACGGGAAGGCCCGGATGTCATCGGCCAGTCCGACCCGTTCGGCTGCCGCCATCGCCTCCTCCTCGGTGAGGGGCCGGTCACCGGCGATGACCGCGAAGATGTCCGCACCAGCCAGGTTGGCGTTCTGCAGCGCCACCCCGATCTGCTCGCGCACGGCCCGGATGTCAAGGGACTGCAGGTCCTTGCCGTCATAGGTGACGCTTCCGGCGTCGGGACGCTCGAACCCCAGGAGCAGGCGGACGATGGTCGACTTCCCGGATCCCGAGGTGCCCACGACCGCGACGAACTCACCCGGCTCGACCGTGAGGCTGACGTCCTGGAGGATCGGGCGGTCCATGCCGGGATAGCGGAAGGTGACGGACGACAGCGCGATCCGGCCATCGAGCCGGCCGGGGTCCGCCGCTCCCGCGCCCACCTCGGGGGGCTCGGCCAGGATGGGTTCCAGGGCTCTGAACGCGGTGACGATGGTCAACGCGCTGCCCACCCCCTGGTCGAGCTGGGCGGTCGCCGATGCGACCTGCCCGAGAGCCGTGACGAACACCAGAAAGGCGGCGGTGCTCAACGTCGCCGGGTCCCTGAGCACGACGCTGAAGATCACCAGGGTGAGGGCGGAGGGGAGCAGGGCGTAGAGCGCCGTACGGGCCGCCCCCCACTGCCACGACGCGAGGAGCAGCCTCGACTGGTCCGCGAACCGCGCGGCCCACGCGTCCAGAGCCCGGTCCTCGGCGGCGGCGGCGTGGATCTTCTCGTTGCCCTTGACGATCTGGAGAAGGACGCTCGAGGACCGGCCCTTGGCCTGGTACATGGCGGTGAGCAGCTTCAGCTGGGCCAGCGTGATCACGACGCCGAGGCCGAGGACCACCACCGTCACCAACACCACGGTCAGGGCGAGGCCGGCGCTGTAGGTGAACAGCAGGCCCAAGCTGAAGAGCAGGGTGACCACCGCGAGCAGGGTCCGGGACGCTGCCCCGGACACGGTGTCCTGGATCGTCTCGACCGCGTTGAGGCGCACGGCGAGGCCGGCGACGGAGTGGCGCCCGAAGAACGCGACGGGCAAGGCCAGCAGCCGGTCCCACAGACCCGACTGCATCCGGCCCAGCATCCGGCCCTGAAGACGAAGGAGCGCGGCGGAGCGCGGGAGCATGAAACCGGTCATCGCGAGCACCACGGCGAGAAGAAGGAACGCCGTGGCCAGCACCGGACCGGGCCTCCCGTCCGGGACCAGGTGGCCGAGGATGGTGCCCGCCCCCACCGGGATGGCCAGGGTGAGCACCCCGATGAGCAGGCTGTATCCGAGCAGCCTCATCGCGTCCCGCCTACTGCCGGAGAACCCGAACCGCAGCAGCCCGGCGACGGTCACCGGCCCGTCCGGCAGCGAGCGGTAGAACAGGTAGCCCGTCGGGCGCAGGTCCGCCGCCTCCCGGGCGGTCACCGTCGTCGTCACCGTCGTGAGGGGGTCGGTCATGCGGAAGCCGCCCGACAGCCCGGGTTCAAGGACGACCGGAGCGCCGTCGCTCACACGGAAGGCCACCATCGGATCTGCGCCCTGCCGCCACCAGTCGTCCTCGAGGCTGACCGCTCTCACCCGCAGCCCCGAAGCGCGGGCGATGGCGCGCACCGGGTCGCTGTTGACGCCTCGCGACCAGTCCGGCGGCGCCTTCACCGCCATTCCCGTCCGCATACCCAGCAGCCGGCAGGCGGCGAGGACCGGGTCGTCGGTCGGGCTCGCGACCCATCGGGTGGCGTCGCCGATGCGCTGCAGGGAGGTATGCGCGTGTGCCCGGGTGGCGTCGTCCGCCACGAGCCGCTCGTCGCGGCGCCGCGCCCGTTCCTGCAGCCGGCCGGCCGCGAGATCGGCCGCCGCACAGGTCATCGCGTGCTGCACCCACGCCAGGCCCGACACCAGCTCACTCGGCGGCACCTCGTCGCTGCGTCGCACCACCCCCCCGCCCGACTCGTGGACCGTCGTGCTGAACGCTGCTCCCAAGGGAGTCGGTAGGGGAGCGGGCTGCGCGTGTCCGCCCACCGCCAGGACCGCATCGCTCGTGTCATCCGGTAGGAGCCACGCCAGGCCCCGTGGCGCGTTGAGGACCTGCCCCACCGCGAGGGTCACGACCTCCCCCGGGGAGACCGCGCGACGCGGGCCCGGAGCGTCCAGGGCCGAGCCGGTGGCGGAGAGCCACCCGTGCAGGCCGAGCTCGAGCGTGGGGTTGGCGCCCAGGGACGCCACCCACGCGTCGTCGAGCAGCACGGCGACCGCGTCGACGCCGACCGCCGTCAACCGCCAGGTCTGGCCGCCGGTGTGCGCCGGGGCAGCGCCCAGGAGAAGGGTCCCAGGCCCGGCCGACGCCAGGAAGGACCGCCGCCCGGGCCGGCCGTGGTCGTCGGTGGGGACCACGAAGAGGTCGACCTCCCCACTGGTGAGGAACCACGCCTGCCCAGGCTGGTCCAGCACCAGGGGGTCACTGGCCACGAGGCGGTGCGCTGCCGCCCCCGGGGCCACGGGGACGTCGGTGGCCGTCGGGGTGCTCACTCCGCCGTCACCAGCTGCGCGTAGCGTCCGCCCTCCAGCACGAGCTCGTCGTGGGTCCCCCGCTGGACCACCCGTCCCCCCTCGACGACGACGATCTCGTCGCAGTCGCGGACCGTGCTGAGCCGGTGCGCGACGATGAGGCAGGTCGCTCCTCGGCGTCGCAGGTTGCGGTCGATGAGCTTCTCGGTCTCGGTGTCGAGGGCGCTCGTGGCCTCGTCGAGCACGAGGATGGCGGGGTCGAGGACGAGGGCCCGGGCAATCTCCAGGCGCTGACGCTGCCCGCCGCTGAAGTTGCGCCCGCCCTCCTGGACCTCGGTGTCGTAGCCCCCGGCCCGGCTGACGATGTCGTCGTGGATGCAGGCGTCGCGGGCGGCAGCAATGAGCTGGTCGGTGGGGATCGCGTGGTCCCACAGGGTGAGGTTGTCGCGGACCGTGCCCTGGAAGAGCATGATCCGCTGGTCGACGAACGACACCGCGCGGGTCAGGTGGCGGCGGTCCCACTCCCGGCGTGGATGGCCGTCGAACAGGATCTCTCCGGACCACGGCTCGTGGAGTCCGAGGATGAGCTTGACCAGGGTGGACTTGCCCGAACCCGATCCGCCCACCAGCGCGACGCGGCTGCCGGGGGAGAGCGTGAGGTCAACCCCCGTGACGACCGGCTGATCGGTGTGGGCATACCCGAACTCGACCCCACTCACCTCGAGGGCCCCCCGCAGCGGCGTCGTCACCCCGCCGGCCGCCGCGGGCGTGAAGCCGGGGTCCGGGGGGCTCTGGAGCACGTCGTTGACCTCCGCCAACCGCGCCCGGGCAGTCTGGGACTGGCGCATCAGCGTGGCTATCTGGCTCACGGGGGCCAGGAACGAGGTCGCCAGAGCCTGGAACCCGACGAGGACGCCGAGCGACAGGGTGCCGGCCATGACCGACATCGCCCCGAGGACGATGAGCGTGACCGACGTCAGGGTGGCGAGCAGCACAGGCACGGTGGCCCAGGCGTTGTTCGACTGCCCGACCTTCTGACCGGCCAGCAGATAGCTCGCCTGGTGCCCCGCCCACCGCTCGAAGGCCGCGTCGTCGCCACCGGATGCCTTGACCGCCTCGAGGTTCGACAAGACGCCGGTGCTGAGCCCGGCCAGGCGCGTGCCCTGCCGCAGCTGCACGAGGTTGATCTCGCGTCGGCGGCGGAAGACGAGGATGAGCACCACGACGTTGAGCACCATGGCGCCGATCATCACCCCGGCGAGCAGGGGGCTGAAGGCCACCATGACGACGCCGTAGGCGATCAGACCGACGGCCGCCACACCGGCGCTGACCAACGGCCCGCTGAGCAACCAGTAGACGAAGTACACCTGGTCCAGCCGGGCCACCGCCATCCCGTCGGGACGCTGCGAGAAGTAGCCGACGGGCAGGCGCAGCAGGTGGTCGACGACCCGGAACGACCCTGACGCCGTCAGCCTCGCCTGCACCCGGGAGAGGAACCAGCCCTGCAGCAGGGTGAGCACGCCGATAAGCCCGCACGACAGCAGGAGAGCGGCCAGCAACGGCACCGGGTTGCCACCGCTCTTCGGCTGGAGAACGGCTGTGGCCAGCTGCGTGACGACCAGCGGGAGCACGAGGCCGGGCACGAGCAGGAAGAGCCCCGCGACGATGCCCAGGGCGATCCCGGCACGGGCGGGCCGCAGGCGGCTCCGCAGGTCCCTCAGAAGGGGCGTGTCGTCGGACCCGGTCGCAAAGCCCGGTCCAGGCTCGAGCACGAGCGTGATGCCGCCGTAGAGCCGTTCGGCCTCGCCCCACCCGACGGTGCTGGGTCCCACTTCCGGGTCGATGATCCGCACTGACCGTGCGTCGTAACCCTCCAGGACCACCCAGTGCGACGACCGCCAGGCCAGGATCTGCGGCAGGGAGTCGGACTCGACCAGGCGACCCAACGCCCGCTCGTGTCTGTCGACCCGCATACCGTAGGCCTTCGCCGCCTTCGCGATGAGCTCCGCCTTGGCCCCGTCCCGCGACGCTTCGCACGCTTCGGCCAGCGCGGAGAGCGGGACCACCCGGTCGTAGTGCGCGAGCACCATGCCGAGGCAGGCCGCGCCGCTCTCCGACTCGTCGACCTGGAGGACGACGGGGACCCTGACCCGCCGCGCCCGGACGGTGGCGGCCGAGACGGGTGAGCCGTCGAGGTGGGCCTCGGGTGTCGGCGTGGAGGATGCGGGGGATGTCATCGCGGGGCGAACTGGGGAAAGACCATCCCGAGCGGGGAGGACTCCTTGAGGACGGTGTGCACGGTGATCATCACGCCCTGCTGGGCGATGAGCGAGGGCCCCTGGCCGACGGTCCACGCGAACCCGGTCGGGGTCGAGCGGTCGGGCTGGAGCCGGACGACGGCCAACAGCCCGGGCGCGTCGCCGAGCTCGCTGGCCACGACCTGCTGGTCGATCCCGAGCCGTGCGGCGATTTGGGCGTTGCTGTAGGGGTTGTTGGTGATGTCACTGATGGCGCCGACCAGGTATCCGTACCGGGAGGCGGGGGCCCCCTCGACCTCCATCCGCACCGGCAGCCCGACCCGGATCGTGCTGATGTAGCTCGGCGCCACCTTCGTGACCACGAGGGGGTCGATGGTCAGGTCGGCGACGATGACCACGCTCTGACCGGGCACGACGGTGGAGCCCGGGGAGACGGTGACCGACACGACTTGCCCTTCGAGGGGAGCGGTCAGTGTCGTCCCGTCCCGGAGGACGGTCACGACCTGGCCCGTCTTGACCATGTCGCCGACCGTCACCGGCACTCGATCCACCTGGCCAGACGCGGTCGCGCGGACCGTGGTGGCGCCGATGTCGTGCAGGATCCCGGGCGACGTCACCGTCGAGCTCACCGTGCCCGTCAGCGCCCAGACGACGATCCCGACGACCAGCACCCCACTGGCCACGAGGGCAAAGAGGGTCCACGTCGGGGCGAGCCGGACCACACGGTCGACCTGGTCGGCCGACGCCGTCAGCGGACGCCCTAGGTCGGACGTCCCGCCGGGGCCGTGTTTCTCGAGGGTCATAGAACGTCCGGGGTCAGAGAACGGTGGGTCTGAGGATCACGCACAGCGGGGCCAAAATACCCAAACCATGACACCGGAGGATAGAGGTCGGCGGGGCCGGCCATGCCCTCGTTCCCCAAGGTTGCGTCGCGACGTGGACGCGTGCTGACGCGTGCTGACCGTGTGGTCAGCGTTGCCGGACAGCGTAGGTCAGGTGGGTCGCCCGCTGCGTCGGCTCCGCGCGCACCGGCTCTAGAGCCACGCGTTCCGCGTCCACGCCCTCGAAGAGTCGGACCCCCGACCCGAAGAGCACGGGGGAGAGCGCGATCGAGAACTCGTCGACCAGGCCGGAGTTCACGTACTCCAGGATCGTCGCGCCGCCGCCGGCGATGCGGACGTCCCGGTCGCCGGCGGCCCCGCTAGCCAGGTCGAGCGCGTGCTCGATGCCGTCGTTCACGAAGTGGAAGGTCGTCCCGCCCAGGCGCTCCCACGGGTCACGCTGCTCGTGCGTCACCACGAAGACCGGTGTGTGGAACGGCGCCTCCTCCGGCCACGCGTGTTCGCCGGCCTCGAACATGCGCTTGCCCATCACACTCGCACCGGTGCGTTCGAACGTCGACCGCACGATGTTGTTGTCTCGCCCCTCTTCGCCCCCTCTGCCGAGCAAGACGTTCTCCCGGAAGAAGCGGGTCGGGAAGACCCACCGCTGCAGCTCCATCCACTGCCGCCCCATCAGCTCGTCGGGGGAGTCGGGCGCGATGAACCCGTCCAGCGACATCGACACACTGAAGAACACCGTCCCGGGCATCAGCCCTCATCTCCTTGTCGAAGGGTCTCCGTGACGTAGGCCGCCAGGTTGCTCAGCGTCTGCTGGCCGCCCTCGACCGCGTGGTACCTCTCCACCGCCTCGTCGCGCAGCTCCTTGGTCGGGAACACCGTGTTCAGCTCGACCCGGGTCCCTGCGCCGCTCGGCACGAACGTGAAGAGCGACTCGAACGTGTTGGGGTCACCATCGAACTCACCGTGCCGCAACGCGATCCGATCCGGCGACAAGATCTCGGTCCAACAGATCCACTCCTGGAAGTCGGTCCCGTCCGGTCCGTGCATCACGAAGTCCCACACGCCGCCGACGCTGAAGTCGAACGCCAGCGCGGTGGTGGTGAACC
>JALZBI010000031.1 GCA_030947565.1 Actinomycetota bacterium | reverse complement strand
TCCGAACCGGCCTCCTGGGCGGCGGGTCCGGACCAGCCGTCGGTGACCTGGGTCGGGAGCGCCCTCGTCGCCGTGAGGGGGCTGCTCTCGACCTGGGTGGCCGCCACCCGCAGCCACCCCGCCGCCTGCCAGAGACCGCTCGGGTCACCCGAGGGCAGGGGGAGCGCCGCCAGCCCGGAGGCCGGCGCGGGTGCTCTCAAGAGCCGGCCCTCCCGCCCCACCCGTCGGCCACCGCCTGGTCGGCGCGCGCGTACGCCGCACCCGCCTCGACGAGGGCCTGACCGAGCAAGCTCACCGCCTCACCGAGGGCGGCCGCGTAGACCTCGTCGACCGCCACGTAGGCCTCGAGGGCCGCGAGCACGGCCGCCCCCTGCGGCCCGAGCGCGGCAGCCCCCTCGCTCCCTGCGGACCGAGCGGTCACGGCGGCGCCGGCGAGGGCCACGGCGTCGTCCGACAGCCGGGCCACCGTCAGGTCGTCGGGGCGGACGCTGAGCATGGGCATACGCCAGACGGTAGGCATCGGCGGCGGCAGTGCCCGCGCGTTGTCCACAGGCGCTGTCGTCTGGCGCTCAGAGCGTGAGCCAGACCGCCGTGTCGGTCGGCAGGGAGCTGTCGTCGCAGAGGGCCTCGGACGCGACGAGCACCTGTGCGCCGGGCGGCAGCCGCACTGGGGCCGGACCGAGGTTGACGACGACGGCGACGTCGTTGCGCTCCGCCCCCTTGGACCGCCAGGCGACGACGTCGGGCCGGCCGACATACGCCTCGAGGGGGGAGAACCGCCCCCGGCCGAGGGCGAGCTGACGGCGCGTCTGAAGGAGGCTGCGGTAGAGCTCGAGCGTCGACCCTGGGCGACCCTCCTGCTGGTCGGCGGCGTAGTCGCCGTAGACCTCGGGCTGCGGGAGCCAGCTCTGGGCGGACGGACCGAACCCGAACGACGGCGCGTCCTTGGCCCAGGGCATCGGCACCCGGCAGCCGTCCCTTCCCGCGGACTTCCCTCCGGTACGCGCGAAGGCCGGGTCCTGACGGTAGCTGTCGGGCAGGTCGGTCGAGTCGGGCAGCCCCAGCTCCTCACCCTGGTAGAGGTAGGCGGCTCCGGGCAGGGCGAGCATCAGGGTCGTGGCCGCCCTGGCGCGGCGTAGTCCGAGCGCCCGGTCCGGCTGCGGGTCCCCGGCGCCGATGCCGTGCGGCCGCGGCCGGTCCTGGGGCAGGCCGAGACGGGAGGCGTGCCGCACGACGTCGTGGTTGGACAGCACCCACGTCGTCGGAGCACCGACAGACGCCGAGACGGCCAGGGAGTGCTCGATGACGTGATTCAGCTTCGTTGCCTGCCAGGCACATTCGAGGAAGTCGAAGTTGAACGTCTGATGCATCTCGTCGCTGCGGATGTAGCGGACCGCCCGCTCGACCGGCTCCACCCACGCCTCCGCGCAGAGGATCCGTTCTGGCTTGCCGTAGGCGTTGAGGACGCGTCGCCACTCCCGGTAGATCTCGTGGACGCCGTCCTGGTCCCACATCGGTGCTCGCGGCTGGTCGCCGTCCTGGTCGCCGTCCCGCCAGCTCTGCAGGAGCTCGAGGTCGACGTCCCAGTCGGGCAGACCGGCAGCCTTGACGAGGCCGTGGGCGACGTCGACGCGGAACCCGTAGACGCCGCGGTCCACCCAGAACGCAATGGTGCGCACGAAGTCGGCGTGCACGTCGGGGTTGTCCCAGTCGAAGTCCGGCTGCTTGGGGTCGAACAGGTGCAGGTACCACTGGCCTGGCGTGCCGTCGGCCGCCGTCACCCGTGTCCAGGCGACCCCCCCGAAGACCGACTTCCAGTTGTTGGGCGGCAGCTCGCCCTGCTCACCTCGTCCGTCCCGGAAGTGGTAGCGCGCCCGCTCGAGCGAGCCCGGCTCCGCCGCCAGCGCCTGCCTGAACCACACGTGCTCGTCCGAGGAATGGTTGGGCACGAGGTCCAGCAGCACCTTGATCCCGAGGCCGGTGGCCGACGCGATGAGCGCGTCGGCGTCGGCCATGCTGCCGAAGAGCGGGTCGATGTCGCGGTAGTCGGCCACGTCGTACCCGGCGTCGGCCATCGGGGAGCGGTAGAACGGCGACATCCAGATCGCGTCCACGCCGAGGTCGCGCAGGTAGGGCAGCCGGGTCGTGATGCCCGGCAGGTCGCCCAGGCCGTCACCGTCGGAGTCCGCGAAGGACCGTGGGTAGATCTGGTAGGTCACCGCCTCGCGCCACCAGTCGTGGGTCTCGGGGCGCGAGCCGGAGACGCTCACCAGATGGGTCGTGTCGTCAATGGGGCTGTCGGTGCCGGGCGGGTCGAGGAGGGACGGCTGGGTCACACCCGCCAGCCTGAGGCCTGGTGAAAGCGATCGCACGTCGGTCCCCCCCGGGGGCGGTCGGTCCGGTGGGTGCCGCGGGCGGCACGACGGACGGGCGGTGAAAGGATGCGGTGGTGAGGACGCGGGCGTGAGCTTCTACGACGAGGTCGGGGGGCACGAGACCTTCGTGGCCCTGGTCCACCGGTTCTACGAGGGGGTCGCCACGGACCTCGAGCTGCGGGCGCTCTACCCCGAGGAGGACCTCGGACCGGCCGAGGAGCGGCTGCTCGGTTTCCTGGAGCAGTACTGGGGCGGCCCGACGACCTACTCGCAGGAGCGGGGCCATCCCCGTCTGCGGATGCGGCACGCGCCCTTCGCCGTGACGCCCGCCCAGCGCGACCGCTGGCTGACCCACATGATGGCCGCCGTCGACGGCCTAAAGCTCGACGAGACCCACGACATCCTGCTGCGCGACTACCTCCTGCGTGCTGCGCACTCCATGGTCAATACCTTCGGCTGAGGGCCGACCCCTCAGGCGGCGGGCGGTGGCGCGACCGTCGCCAGATGGATCTCGTTGCGGTCCAACGCCGCCTTGATGCGGCGGCGGAGCTCACGCTGCACACCGTCGCGCTCGTTGGCCCGCACCCGGGCGGTCACCCGCAGCGTGATCGCCCCAGCGGCCATCGACTCGATGCCGGTGACCTTGGGCTGTGCCATCAGGATGCCGGACCACGGCTTCTCGCCGTCCAGCCCGCCGACGGCGCCGTCGATGATGCTGGACACCACCGTGACGTCCTCGTCGTAGCCCACCTGCACGTCGACCACGGCCACCGACCAGCCCTGGCTGCGGTTGCCGACGCGCAGGATCTCGCCGTTGCGCAGGTACCAGACGACGCCGTCGCCGTCGCGGAGGCGGGTGATGCGCAGGGACACCTCCTCGACGGTGCCGACGACGGTGCCGGTGTCGATGACGTCGCCGACGCCGTACTGGTCCTCGGCGATCATGAAGATGCCGGAGAAGAAGTCCTTGACCAGGCTCTGGGCGCCGAAGCCGATCGCCAGGCCGCCGACACCGGCCGACGCGAGCAAGGGCGCCAGCGGTAGGCCGAGCAGGTCGAGGACCATGAGGAGCGCGCTGCCGACGATGACCACGGTGAGCATGCTCTTCAGCACCGATGCGGTCGTGGCCATCCGTTGGTGGTGCCGCGCGCTGGAGTAGCCGGTCGCGTCGACGATCACGCGCCCGCCCACCGTGCGCAGCGCTTTGAGCCGGGACTCGTGACGGGAGTGGGCGTCGAGCACCACCCGGTCGATGAACCGGTGGGCCACCCAACGCGCGACGACGCCCAGCACCACGGTGATGGCGATGCTGAGCGGCGTCCCGACGAGGGTGCTCCAGGGCTCCGGCAGGACCTGGCCGAGCACGTTGTGGAGGCTAGACACGCTGGGCGTCGCACTGCTGCGCGAGCACAGCGGTGCGGGTGGCGTCGAGCTTCTCCAGGACGAGGCGGCGCAGGGCATGAGGCGCGTCCGGGTTGGCGTCGAGCCACGCTTGCGTCGTCGCTGCCAGCTCGGGGCTCGCGAGCCCCAACGGGTAGAACGCGAGCGGGTACTCCTTGCCGATGATCCGCTCGCGGATCGCGGCCGACCGGCTGTTCCAGACCGGGAGCAGCATGTCGAAGTAGCGCGGCACGTAGTCCTTCAGCAGGGACTGGTCCACGGTTCGGTTCCAGCCGGACGCCAGTGCCTCGATGACGGCGTTGGTCTGGCCGTCCTCCTCGACGGCGAGACGCCAGGCCTCGGCCTTGGCCTCCGGGGTGGGCAGGGCGGCGCGGGCGTGGAACGCGCGCTCCCGGCCGGTGTTGGTGTCGTCGCGGCGCAGCTCCGCGGCGATCTCCTCCTCGGTCGCGGCCCCGAGGGTCGCCAGTGCGCCGAGCAGCACCCACCGCAGCTCCTGGTCGATCTCGAGACCGGCATACGGCTCGGTGCCGTCGAACGCCCCACGCAACCGGGCGATGTCGCTCTCCCCCCGCGCCGCCCGGGCGAACGCACCGACGAGCTGGAACTGGCGGTCGCTGCCCGCCTCAGCGGACTCGGCCTCCGCGCGGAGCGCATCGGCGACCCGGCGCTGAGCCTCAGGGCGGTGTTCCGGTGCGCAGAACAACGTGGCCGACGTCAGCAGCTGCGAGGGGATCTGCTTGGTGGTCTGCACCATGGTGCGCAGGACGACCGGGTGGGTCTCGACCTTCAGCGACTCGAGCAGCAGGTCGAGGAAGTCACGCGCCGGCACCTCACCCTCGCGGACCATCTCCCAGAGCGAGGCGATGACGAGGGACCGGGGCAGGCTCTCGGCGAAAGCGGCGGTATGCGCGCGTACCGTTGCGTAGGAACGCTCGTCGAACCGCAGCTTGGCGTAGCTGAGGTCGTCGTCGTTGGGCAGCAACAGATCCGGCTGCTGAAGTCCCACCAGCTCAGGCAGCGGGGTGCGAGCTCCGTCGATGTCGAGCTCGTGGCGACCGACCCGCACGAGTGCGCCGTCCACGAGGTCGTAGCGGCCGACCGCGATGCGGTGTGGCCGAAGGGTCGGGTAGGCCGCGGCGGCGGTCTGCAGCACGGCCGCCTCGGTGATCACACCGTCCGAGTCGGTGGCCACCTCGATCTCCAACGTGTTGACACCGGCGGTCTTCAGCCACGTCTCGGTCCACGGCCCCAGGTCACGCCCGGAGGCCTGCTCGAGCTCCGCCAGGAGGTCAGCAAACCGGGTGTTGCCCCACGCGTGCTTGCGGAAGTAGGACTGCAGGGCCCGCATCGAGGGCTCGCGACCGACGTAGGCCACGAGCTGCTTGAGGATCGACCCGCCCTTGGCGTAAGTGATGCCGTCGAAGTTGACGAGCACGTCGTCCAGGTCGCGGATGTCGGCGTAGACCGGGTGGGTCGACGGCAGCTGGTCCTGCTGGTAGGCCCAGGTCTTCTCGTGGCTCTGGAAGGTGGTCCACGCACCGGTCCAGTGGGTGGCCTCGGCCTGACAGAGCGTCGACGCCCATTCGGCGAATGACTCGTTCAGCCACAGGTCGTCCCACCACTGCATCGTCACGAGGTCGCCGAACCACATGTGGGCCAGCTCGTGCAGCACCGTCAGCGCACGCCGCTCGACGGCCGGGTCGTTGACCTTGCCGCGGAAGACATAGACCTCGGTGATGGTGACGCAGCCGGCGTTCTCCATGGCCCCGGCGTTGTACTCCGGGGTGAAGATCTGGTCGTACTTGGCGAAGGGGTACGCCGAGTCGAACTCGCGCTCGAAGAACTCGAACCCCTTCTTGGTGATGTCGAACAGGTTGTCCGCGTCGACATACTCCATCAACGACTTCCGCGCGTAGATGCCCAGCTCGACCGGGCCCTTGCGGCTCTGCACGGTGTCGGTGACCCCGGCGTACGGTCCCGAGACGACGGCCGTGACGTAGGAGGACAGCCGCGGCGTCGGCTCGAAGGTCCAGGTGACGACGGGTGACCCGTCGCGCTCGCCGGCCGCCGTCGGCTCCGGTGTCGGGGACACCGACCGGACCGTCCAGCCAGCGGGGGTGGTCACGGTGAAGGCGAAGGTCGCCTTGAGATCGGGCTGCTCGAACACGGGGAACACCCGGCGGCTGTCGGGCACCTCGAACTGCGAGTAGAGGTAGACCTCCCCGTCGACGGGGTCGACGAACCGGTGCATGCCCTCACCGGTGTTCGTGTAGAGGCCCGTGGCTTCGACGGTCAGCTCGTTGTCAGCCGCTAAGCCGCTCAACGTGATTCGCGAGTCGACCCACTGCGTGGCGGGGTCGAGTGCCGTGCCGTTGAGGACGATGGACTCGACCGAATGGCCGACGAAGTCGATGAACGTCTCGGCGCCGGGCGTCGCGGAGAAGCGGACCGTGCTCCTCGTCGGGAAGCTCGTCGGCCCGCTGGCCAGGTCGAGGTCGACGTCGTACGAGGACACCGTGAGCAGGTCGGCGCGGGTGGCCGCCTCCTCGCGAGTGAGGTTCTGGCCGGGCACGGATCAGCTCCTGGGGTCGGGAGGAAAGTCAGGTATGCGTGGGGCCCGGGGGGTGGGGGACCGCGACCGCCATGCTCTCACGCGCTGGTGCGGGTGCGAGGATGACCAGATGACCCCGACGGCGACCCGAGCCAAGACCGCTACGCCCGCGAAGACGGCCACGACAGCCAAGAGGGCCAAGACGGCCAAGACGGCCCCGCCGGCCGAGGCGGCGAAGCGCGCGTCGGTCCGGATGTGGTTCGACCCGGCGTGTCCCTGGGCGTGGATGACGTCGCGCTGGCTCATGGAGGTCGAGAAGGTGCGCGACGTCGAGGTCAGCTGGCAGGTCATGTCGCTGTCGGTGCTGAACGAGAAGCGCGACCTGTCGAAGAGCTACCGCAGACTCATGGACCGCGCCTGGGGTCCGGTGCGCGTCATCACCGCCGCCCGGTCACAGCACGGTGAACCTGTGGTGAAGGACCTTTACGACGCGATGGGCACCCGGATCCACCTTGGCCGGATGAGGAACTACGACCGCGTCATCGCCGAGTCCCTCGAGGAGGTGGGGCTCCCGGCGACGCTGGCCAAGGCGGCCACCCAGAAGAAGTGGGACACCGAGCTGCGGCGGAGCCACAAGGCCGGGATCAGCCTCGTCGGCAACGACGTCGGTACACCGGTCATCGCCTTCGGCGACACCGCGTTCTTCGGCCCGGTCGTCACCCCCGCACCCAAGGGTGAGGCGGCCGGCCGTCTCTGGGACGGGTCCGTCCTCGTCGCGGGAACGCCCGGTTTCTACGAGCTGAAGCGTTCTCGCACCCAAGGCCCTATCTTCGACTGACGGCGGTCCGCTCGGCCCGTCCGTAGGCTCGAGGACCAGGTCAGAGAGGAAGCCCCTATGCGCGTCCACATCGGCGGTGACCACGCGGCGTACGAGCTGCACCAGGCGCTGCTCGAGCATGTCGGGGCACGTGGTCACGACGTCGTCGACCACGGCCCCTTCCGCTACGACCCGCAGGACGACTACCCGGTCGCGGTCCTGCGCGCCGCGAAGGCCGTCGCCGACGACCCCGGTTCCTTCGGCATCGTTCTCGGCGGGTCCGGGAACGGCGAGCAGATGGCCGCCAACAAGGTTCCGGGCATCCGCGCGGCCCTCGCCTATACGGCTGAGCTGGCCGAGCTGGCCCGCGAGCACAACGACGCCCAGGTCGTGTCCATCGGCGGGAGGTTCACCGACGTCGAGACGGCCAAGCAGATCGTGGACACGTTTCTCACCACCGCGTTCTCCGAGGGCGAGCGCCACGTCCGCCGGCTGAGCATGGTGTCCAGGTTCGAGCAGGACGGCACCCTCCCGCCAGAGTGACGCTCCGCCGGAGCGGGAGTCTCGCCGACATTGCCTGTGCGGGGGACAGCCAGCGCATAGGTTGGGCCGAGTCATGACCTGGCCCATGAGTGGTTCGCCGCGGCGGCCGTCGCGGTGGCTCCCCGACGCCCTCCAGGACAGCGACCGGTCGTCGCGTACGACCCTCACGACCCGCGCCCTGCTGCTCACGGCGGTCGGCGTCGGTGTCTTCCTGCTCAGCCTCGAGTGGTCGGTGCCCATCTCGCTCTACGCCCCGCTCGCCGTCGTCGCTGGGCTGTACCTCACGCCCGGCACCTTCCAGGTGGTCAGCGCGATCTACCTCGTCGAGATGGTCGTCAGCATCGTGCTGGGGGGCGTGCAGGTCACCCAGGTGCTCTCGCTCGTCGCCATCGGGTTGGTCGTCCTCATCATGGCGGCGACGTCGCGGTCCAGGGCCAGGCTCGGCGTGCAGGGCAGCCGCGGGGAGTCGATGTTCGTCGACCTCCGCGACCGGCTCCGGGCCTTCGGGGAGCTGCCCGCACTGCCCGGTGGCTGGCACGCGGAGACCGCCGTCGAGTCGGCATACGGTCAGTCGTTCTCGGGCGACTTCGTCGTGGCCACCCGGTCGCCCGACGGTCGCTGGCTGGAGGTCGTCCTGGTCGACGTGTCCGGCAAGGGGGTGCAGGCGGGCACCCGCTCGCTGCTGCTGTCGGGGGCCCTCGGCGGGCTTCTCGGCGAGCAGGAGCCTGACCGCTTCCTGCCGGCCGCCAACAACTACCTGCTGCGCCAGAGCTGGGACGAGGGCTTCGCTACCGCGGTGCACGTGTCGATCGACCTGGCCTCCGGCGACTACTCGATCGGCAGCGCAGGACACCCGCCGGCGGTGCAGTTCGTCAACGGGTCGGGGCGCTGGGAGGTGTTGGGCGAGGCGACCGGCCCGCTCCTCGGCGTCATCGAGGGCGCCTCCTACACGCGTTCCCGGCGCCGCCTCGGCCGCGGCGACGCTCTGGTGCTCTACACCGACGGGGTCGTGGAGTCCCGGGCGCGCGATCTCAACGTCGGCGTCGACCGCATGCTCGGAGCCGCAGAACGGCTCATCAGTGGTGGGTTCGCCGGCGGCGCCAAGCGGCTGTGCGCGTCGGCCCGTGCCGGGGAGACCGACGACCGCGCGGTCGTCATGGTCTGGCGCGACTGACGACGTCTGGCGCGACTGACGCCACCCGGTCGGCGGGAGGCGGAGAAGGGCCCGGACGCCGTGCGTCCGAGCCCTTCCGCAAAGTCGTGCTGCGGGGGTCAGCGCAGGTCGTCGTCCTGACCGTCCAGGCCGTCGAGCCCGTCGCGCGCCTTCTGCGTGCCCTGGGCGATCTGGTCGCCGTGCTGCCCGCCCGTCCTCTCGTTGGCGAGGTTGCCGGCCTTGTCGATGCCCTCGTCGACCTTGTCGCCGTGCCCGTCCACGAGCTCCTTGGCCTTGTTCTTGATGTCGTCGAACGCGCTCATCGGATGCCTCTCGTTCGTTGCCGCGGTGGCCCTGTCGGCACCGTCTTTGCCATGGTAGGCACGTGAGCGGCGCAGACAATCCCTTCGACGTCGCCGATCCCTTCGACCAGGGGCGGCCCCGGCGGGTGCGCACCTACTCGGCGCGCCGTGGCCGGCTTTCCGCGCTGACCCTCGATCGGCTCGAGCGGTTCGATGTCGCGCGCTCCCTGCCCGCCGGGCCGTTGGACGCCGTCTCGGCCTTCGGTCGCGCCGCGCCCCTGGTCCTCGAGGTCGGCAGTGGTCACGGCGCGGCCGCCATCGCCTACGCCGAGGATCACCCGGAGCACGACGTGCTCGCCGTTGACGTGCATACACCGGGGATCGCGCGCATGCTGGCCGCCGCCGACCTCGCGAGGGTGGCGAACCTCAGGGTCGTCCGCGGCGATGCCGTCGAGCTGCTCAGCACGCGGGTCGGCCCGGGCCAGGTCGCCGCCGTGCACCTGTTCTTCCCGGACCCGTGGCCGAAGAACAAGCACGCCAAGCGCCGCTTCGTCGGGGCCGACACCCTGTCGCTGCTCGGCTCGCGGCTCGCCCCCGGCGGCCACGTCCTCATCGCGACCGACCAGCCGGCGTATGCCGCCCACGTGCGGTCCGTGGTGGCCGCGCACGGGGCGTTCGTCGTGCGCGACGTCGACCGACCCGGCTGGCGACCGGTGGACGGGTTCGAGGCGAAGGGTCTGGCCGCCGGCCATCCGATCAGCGACCTGCGCCTCGATCGCCGTCGGTGACTCTCCCGGCATCAGCCGACCGTGGTCGACCGCCTCCCTCCACGGGGAGACCATCGACCACGATCGGGCCAACCGGAGCGGGCGACGAGAATCGAACTCGCGTAGTCAGTTTGGAAGACTGGGGCTCTACCATTGAGCTACGCCCGCGGGCCGGTCCTCCGGGGTCAAACCCTGGCGGTCCGGGGCGTTAGCCTAATGCCGCACTCGCGCCCGGCCCAATCCGCCGCCGCGTGTCACGGGGTATGGCGCAGCTTGGTAGCGCGTCCGCTTTGGGAGCGGAAGGCCGCAGGTTCGAATCCTGTTACCCCGACCGACGGTCCGCCGGTCAGCCCAGCCGTGTGACGGGCCCCTCTTTGGATCCACCGAACCCGAGCATCTCGCGCAGCCCGGTGCGGGCGCCGTCGCGCTCCAGGCCGGAGACGATTCGGTCCACCGTGCGGATCGACGGCCACACGTGCACCGCCAGGAGGAGCACCGAGACCGCGGCACCCACGTCGTAGACGAGGACGGTGCGCCCGGCGACGAACGCCAGGACGATGCCCACGATCGCCACGAGCTCGGCCATGACGAGCCGCAGGATAAAAGACGACTGGAAGGCTTTGATCGCCTGAGCCCTGGCCTGCTCGGGGTCCAGCCCGGGGTCGACCGCCGCGACCCGGTAGCCGGTCCGCTCGAGCACCACGTAGACCCCGGCGCCGAACAGGAGCAGCACCAGGACGGTCCACAGCGGCGGGGCGGCGAAGCCGAGGACGAACGAGAACGCGACGGCCATGAGGAAGATCGTGCCCACGACCGCCCCCACCAACAACCGCAGCGTCTGCATGGCGGGGGACGTCGCAGGGCTGGCCATGGCCCCCACCGTAGCCACCCCCACGGGGTGAGCCCGGCTCAGCCGGTTCAACCGGAACAGCCCGAACGGCTAGCATGGATCCTCGGTGCGGCCGCGGGCCGGCGGGCGTTCCCCGTCGACGAGGTGCGACGCGCCGCCAGGACGGCTCGGGCCAGGTGCCATATGCGAGCCCCCAGCCGAACTCAGTCGATATCAACGGAGACCTTTGCAGTGAAGAGCGCCCTCGAGACCCTCAACCCCACGCGGGTCAAGATGACCGTCGAGGTGCCGTACGAGGAGCTCAAGCCGAGCCTCGACGCGGCATACAAGACCATCGGCCAGCAGATCCAGGTGCCGGGCTTCCGCAAGGGCAAGGTGCCCGCGCGGATCATCGACCAGAGGGTCGGGCGCGGCGCGGTGCTGCAGGAGGCGGTCAACGAGGCGCTGCCGAAGTTCTACGGCCAGGCCGTCGACGAGAACAACGTGCGCCCCCTGGGCCAGCCCGACGTCGACGTCACCGAGGTGCCGGCCGAGGAGGGCCAGGAGCTGAAGTTCACCGCGGAGGTCGACATCCGTCCCGAGATCACCCTGCCCGACTACGCGGGGATCACCGTCGAGGTCGACTCGGTGGCCGCGGACGACGCCGACGTCGACGAGCTGATCACCACGCTGCGGCAGCGCTTCGGCACCCTCAAGGGCGTCGACCGGCCGGCTCAGGACGGCGACTTCGTCTCGCTCGACCTCACGGCGACCATCGACGGCGAGGAGATCGACACCGTCACCGGGGTCTCATACGAGGTCGGCAGCAAGAACATGATCGACGGCATCGACGAGGCGCTGGTCGGCATGACGGCGGGGGAGACCAAGGCGTTTTCCGCGCCGCTCGCCGGCGGTGACCACGAAGGGCGTGACGCCGACTGCGTCGTCACCGTGCAGTCGGTCAAGGAGCGCGAGCTGCCGACCCTGGACGACGACTTCGCCCAGCTGGCCTCGGAGTTCGACACTCTGGCCGAGCTGCGTGCCGACGTCGTCAAGCAGGCCGAGCAGGCGAAGCGCTTCGAGCAGGGCGTGCAGGCGCGCGACCGCATCCTCGAGCAGCTGCTGGACAGCGTCGACGTGCCCGTGCCCGACGGCATCGTCGAGGCCGAGGTGCACTCCCACCTCGAGGGCGAGAGCCGCCTCGAGGACGACGAGCACCGCGCCGAGGTCAGTGAGAGCACCCGCAAGGCCCTGAAGACCCAGCTGCTCCTCGACGCCATCGTCGAGAAGGAGGAGATCCGGGTCGAGCAGCCTGAGCTGATCGAGTACATCGTCATGTCGGCGCAGCAGTACGGCATGGACCCCAACGAGTTCGCGCAGGCCATCGACGGGCAGGGCCAGGTGCCCGCCATGGTTGCCGAGGTGGGCCGCCGGAAGGCGCTCGCCCTCGTGCTCGAGCAGGCGAAGGTCGTCGACACGACCGGCGCCACCGTCGACCTCGACGCGATCGTGGACGCCGACGCCGACGCCGACGCGGTCGCCGACGCCGACGCCGACGCCGACGCGCAGCCGGATGCCGACCAGTCGGCACCGACCGCTGAGTCCTCGGAGCCCTCGAAGCCCGCGGAGCCCAGGGAGCCCACGGAGTCGGTCGAAGAGCAGGCGTCGGCCTGATCTCGTCGGCGAGAACGGCGTCGGGCGTTCGACCGCGGGCCTAGGATCGTCGCTTCCCCCCCTTCGGCTGACGGATGGTTGCCGTCGCCACCTCGAGAGCGGACCATGCCCCGTCGGACCCGACCTATGGCTGCGGCCGCGGCACTGCTCGCCGCGGCCGGCCTCGGGCTGACCACTGCGGCGACGGCTCGGGCGACCGTGACGCCGTCACCGAGCGGGTTCGGCACTCCTCGAGTCGTCCCGGCCGCGGGCACCTTCTACCCCACAGCGGTGACCCGGGTCCTCGGCACACCCACCACGGGGTATGCGGTATCGCCCGGTCAGCCGGTCACCGTCCCCACCGCCG
>JALZBI010000030.1 GCA_030947565.1 Actinomycetota bacterium | reverse complement strand
CCCTCAAATCGGATGAGCCGCTTAGGCTCATCCCAAATGAGGGTGTAGGTGGCGTTGGCGGGGCGGGCTGATCTGGGCGCGTCGCTACCGGGGTGAGGGTCGAGGTCTTCCGAGGATGGGAGTTCTCACGCTGCCGTCCAGGAAGACCCCGACATGCTCGACGCTACCTTCGCGTGCCCTGATCTGACGACCTTCTGCCGGCTCGACGACCTGGGGTTGGAGGTGACCGGGCAACGGCTCGAGCCGGGTCGGGCGGTCTTGGCGTGCCGGGTGGTCGAGACGGACCCCGGGTGACCGGTGGTGCCGCCGGTGCGGCTGTGAAGGGACGGTTCGGGACTCCGTGGTGCGGGAGCTGGCGCATGAGCCGTTCGGGTGGCGTCCGACGACGCTGGCGGTGACCGTGCGGCGCTACCGGTGCGTCAGCTGCCGGCGGGTGTGGCGGCAGGACACCACCGCGGCGGCTGAGCCGAAGGCGAAGCTTTCGCGGGCCGCGGTGCGGTGGGCGCTGGAGGCGCTGGTGCTTCAGCACTTGACTGTCGCCCGGGTCGCGGAGGGGCTCGACGTGGCCTGGGACACCGCGAACGATGCGGTCCTCGCCGAAGGCCGGCGGGTACTGATCGGCGACCTGGCCCGGTTCGACGGGGTGAGCACGATCGGCGTGGACGAACACGTGGTGCGCCACGAGGCGCTGTTGTTTCGGATGGAGGTGAGAGACCTGCATCGCCTGGTCGTCGTAGCGACAAGGTGAAGCTGGCGGCAGCCTGACTCGGGGAACGCCGGGGAAGGTGGGAGCAGCCGCGACAAAGTCAGGGCGGTTCGGCACGACCGGACGGGCCGTGCCTGGTGAGCAAGACGGGAAGGTGTACGCAAGGAACCGGTGTCGTGAAGCCTCTTCATCGTCGACCAGCTCGAACCCGGTTGATCTGGGCTGGTATGCGGTGCGTACCCACCCTGCCGGCGTTACCAGCCTGGTGACGACGTGGGTGGGGAACTGTCGGGACGGTTGTATGTGTCGGGCAGGGCGGGGACATGGTTCTCCCACGACCGTCCGCTCAGCGGCCAGCCATGGATCAGCACGACCGGCTTCCCGGTGCCGTAGTCCGTAACGCAGTTCGATGGGCGGTTGCTCTCGGTGCCTACCTGCAGTCTGGGCATGTGAACCTCCAGGGTTCGGGTTGGGAATGACGGTCCGCGATAGCGATGCGACGGCCCCTTTGTGCCTCACGGGCGAGGGATGCCGCGGGGAGGCTTGAACCGTTGACACTGTTTCGGGGTGGGTGTAGACCACTTCTTGGTCATGCAAGTGGGTCGATGGTCGCCTCCGATGACCGAGGAGTCCCGCGTCGAGGCTCCGGGGAGTAGTTCCTATGCCCTCAGCAGCCTCGGTCGCAGCCCAGGACACGTTGATCCACGTGTTGTGGATCAACGCGGGACTCAGTTGTGATGGCGACTCCGTATCGCTCACTGCGGCAACGCAACCCAGCATCGAGGAGATCGCGCTAGGCGCACTACCGGGTCTGCCGCAGATCGCCGTGCACTGGCCGCTCATCGACTTCGAGTGCGGTCCCAACGGCGGCGCCGACGACTTCCTCGAGTGGTTCTTCAAGGCCGACCGGGGTGAGCTGGAGCCGTTCGTCCTCGTGGTCGAGGGGTCGATCCCTAACGAGCAGCTGCACGAGGAGGGGTACTGGTGCGGGTTCGGCAACAACCCGGCCACCGGACAGCCGATGACGACCAGCGAGTGGCTGGACCGGTTGACGCCCAAGGCGACTGCTGTCGTCGCGGTCGGCACCTGCGCCACCTACGGCGGGATCCACGCGATGGCGGGCAACCCCACCGGGGCGATGGGCGTGCCCGACTACCTGGGCTGGGACTGGAAGTCCAAGGCCGGGATACCGATCGTCTGCGTACCGGGGTGCCCGATCCAGCCCGACAACCTCTCGGAGACGCTCACCTACCTGCTCTATATGGCCACCGACCAGGCGCCGATGATCCCGCTCGACGAGGCCCTGCGGCCGACGTGGCTGTTCGGCCAGACGGTCCACGAGGGCTGCGACCGGGCGGGGTACTACGAGCAGGGCGACTTCGCCACCGAGTACGGCTCCCCGAAGTGCATCGTCAAGCTGGGCTGCTGGGGGCCGGTCGTCAAGTGCAACGTCCCCAAGCGCGGCTGGATGAACGGGATGGGCGGCTGTCCCAACGTCGGGGGCATCTGCATCGGCTGCACCATGCCCGGGTTCCCGGACAAGTTCATGCCCTTCATGGACGAGCCCCCCGGGGGGAAGCTGTCCACCAACGCCGTCGGCCTCTACGGCTCGGCGGTACGCCGCCTGCGCCACATCACGACGCATACGGTCGACACCGAGCCAAAGTGGAGGAAGCGCGGCAAGGAGCTCACCACCGGCGCAACGCGCACCTGGTAAGTCGCACCCCCTGAGCCGTACCCACAGAGAGGCGACGCGATGACGTCGACGACGGAACGAACCAGCGCCAAGAGCGGCCAGAGCGAGCTCGTCGAGATGGCCTGGGATCCCATCACGCGGATCGTCGGCAGCTTAGGGATCTACACGAAGATCGACTTCAAGCAGCGGGTCGTCGCCGAGTGCCACAGCACCTCGTCGATCTTCCGCGGCTACTCGATCTTCATGAAGGGCAAGGACCCGCGCGACGCGCACTTCATCACGAGCCGGATCTGCGGGATCTGCGGAGACAACCACGCCACCTGCTCGTGCTACGCGCAGAACATGGCCTACGGCGTGAAGCCGCCACACCTGGGGGAGTGGATCGTCAACCTCGGCGAGGCGGCCGAGTACATGTTCGACCACAACATCTTCCAGGAGAACCTCGTCGGGGTCGACTACTGCGAGAAGATGGTCTCCGAGACCAACCCGGGCGTCCTCGAGCAGGCCAACCACACCGAGTCTCCGCACGCGGGTGCTCACGGGTACAAGACGATCGGCGACATCATGCGGTCGCTGAACCCCTTCACCGGGGAGTTCTACCGCGAGGCGCTCCAGGTCAGCCGGATGACACGGGAGATGTTCTGCCTCATGGAGGGCAGGCACGTACACCCGTCGACGCTCTACCCGGGCGGCGTCGGCACCGTCGCGACGATCCAGCTGATGACCGACTACATCACCCGGCTGATGCGCTATGTGGAGTTCATGAAGAAGGTCGTGCCGATGCACGACGACCTCTTCGACTTCTTCTACCAGGCGCTGCCGGGGTACGAGATGGTCGGGAACCGGCGCATTCTCCTCGCCTGCTGGGGCTCCTTCCAGGATCCCGAGCACTGCAACTTCGAGTACAAGGACATGACCAACTGGGGTCGCAAGATGTACGTAACCCCGGGCATTGTCGTCGACGGCAAGCTCGTCACGACCGACCTCGTCGAGATCAACCTCGGCATCCGGATCCTGCTGGGCTCGTCGTACTACGACGACTGGGAGGACCAGGAGATGTTCGTCAAGAAGGACCCCCTCGGCAACCCCGTCGACCGGCGGCACCCATGGAACCAGCACACCAACCCCAAGCCGCAGAAGCGCGACCTCGACAACAAGTACTCCTGGGTGATGTCGCCCCGGTGGTTCGACGGCAAGGACTACCTCGCCCTCGACACCGGCGGCGGACCACTCGCCCGCCTATGGGTCACCGCGCTCGCCGGGCTGGTCGACATCGGCTACCTCAAGTCCACCGGCAGCAGCGTGCAGATCAACCTGCCGAAGACCGCGCTCAAGGGGCCGGTCGAGTTCGAGTGGAAGATCCCGCAGTGGAGCAACACCCTCGAGCGCAACCGCGCACGCACCTACTTCCAGGCGTATGCCGCGGCGGCGGCCCTGCACTTCGCCGAGAAGGCTCTGGTCGAGATCCGGGCGGGCCGGACCAAGACGTGGTCGAAGTTCGAGGTACCTGACGAAGGCATCGGCTGCGGGTTCACCGAGGCGGTCCGAGGGGTGCTGTCGCACCACATGGTCATCCGCGACGGCAAGATCGCCAACTACCACCCCTACCCACCGACGCCCTGGAACGCCAACCCGCGGGACTCCTACGGCACCCCGGGCCCGTACGAGGACGCCGTTCAGGGACAGCCGATCTTCGAGGAGAACGACCGGGAGCACTTCAAGGGGATCGACATCATGCGCACCGTGCGCAGCTTCGACCCCTGCCTGCCCTGCGGCGTGCACATGTACCTCGGTGAGGGCGTCAAGCTCGAGCGGCTGCACTCCCCTACGGTGTCCGCGGGCGCCGAGTGACGCTGAGTGAGTTCCGAATAACGTGACGCAGCAACCCCGCCCGACGTCGAGCGACCTGCGGGCTACAGGGGAGCGCATTGACACGCTGCTCGACGCCAGCGCGTCGGGCGGCCCGGTCGCGCGGGAGCGGGCGGAGGAGCTCGTCCGGCTCGTCGTCGACCTCTACGGGGCAGGGCTGGAGCGGCTAATGGAGGTCGTCCACGAGCAGGGGCACCTCGACGACGCCACCCTGGACGCGCTGGCCGGCGACGACCTCGTCGCGAGCCTCCTGCTCGTCCACGGCCTGCACCCCTACGACGTGACCAGACGCGTCGAGGACGCCCTGGACGGCGTGCGCCCCTACCTCGGCTCGCACGGCGGCGACGTGGAGCTGCTCGGCGTCGCTGACGGCGTCGTCCGGCTGCGGATGCTGGGCAGCTGCGACGGCTGCCCGTCCTCGTCGGTCACCCTCAAGCTGGCTGTCGAGGGCGCGATCGAGGCTGCCGCCCCGGAGGTCACCAGCATCGAGGTGGAGACTCCCGCACCGGAGAAGAAGGCGGGGCCGACGATCCCCGTGGCGTCGCTGTTCTCTCGGGTCGGCGATCCGGCTGGGCCGGGCCTCGACGGCGGTTCGTCGTGGGAGCAGGTGCCGCAGCTCGTGGCCCTGCCACCGGGACAGGTCGCCCAGGCCCTCGTCGGCGAGACTCAGGTCGTTGCCTGCCGCGTCGGCTCCGACCTCTTCGCCTTCCGCGACCAGTGCGCCCGGTGCGGCCGGTCCTTCGACGGCTCGGTCGTCGCGCGCCGCCTCGGCGGCGCCGCAGGCGACGCGGTGCTGCAGTGCCCCGCCTGTCGCGCGCACTACGACGTGCGCCGCGCCGGCGTATGCCTGGACGACCCCGAGCTGCACCTCGACCCGTTGCCGCTGCTCGCCGACGGCGTGACCGTCTCCGTCGCGGTACCCCTGCCGGCCCCGGCATGAGCATCGCCGGCCGCTCGACAACGTCCGGGCGCAGCCCGCTGGCGTCGCTGCTGCGGGTCGCCCGGAGCCGGCCCGCGCCCGTCGTCGGGGAGCGCTGTGACATGTGCGCGGAGCCGATCGGCGACACCCACTCCCACGTCGTCAGCCTCGAGAGCCGCACGCTGATGTGCACCTGCCGGCCCTGCTACCTGCTCTTCACGGACCAGGACGCCCACCTGAGGTACCGGTCGGTGCCGGAGCGCTACCTCTCCTTTCCCGACCATGGTTCTGCCGTCCTCGACGCGCGGGCCTGGGACGAGCTCCAGATCCCGGTCGGGCTGGCCTTTCTCTTCCGGAACTCGGTGCAAGGGCGCACGGTCGCGTTCTACCCCGGTCCCGCCGGGGCGACCGAGTCCGAGCTGCCCCTCGACGCGTGGGACCGGATCGTCGCGCACAGCCCAGAGCTGGCGGTGCTGCGCCCCGATGTCGAGGCCTTGCTGGTGCGTCGTTCAGCAGGGTCTCCTGACTCGTGCCACCTCGTCCCGATCGACGCGTGCTACGAGCTCGTCGGGCGGCTGCGAACGCTGTGGCGCGGGTTCGACGGGGGCAGCGAGGCGCACACCGCGATGGACGAGTTCTTCGCGAACGTCGCGGCTCGCAGCCGGCCCGCTCCGGCGGTCCAGCCGTCATGAGCGACTACAGGTTCACCGTGCTCGACATCTTCGCCGAGCCGTATGCCGTCGCGCCGCAGCTGACGGCGCGGCTGCGGATCGAGGAAGGGACCGGCCAGGTCGTCCACGCGGTCGCCTTGCGCTGCCAGGTCCGGATCGAGCCCCAGCGGCGGCGCTACGAACCGGCCGAGCAGGACGCGCTGCGCGGCCTCTTCGGCGAGCGGGAACGCTGGGTCGACACCCTGAAGCCGTTCCTGTGGATGCAGTGCAACACCACTGTGCAGGGGTTCACCGGAGCCACCGAGGTCGACCTCGTCCTGCCGTGCACCTACGACTTCGACGTCATCGGCTCGCGGTACCTCCACGCTCTGAACGCCGGGAGCGTGCCGATCAACCTGTTGTTCTCGGGCACCGTCTTCACTAGGGGCAGCAACGGATTCGGGGTGCAGCAGGTCCCCTGGGAATGCGAGTCGTCCTACGACCTGCCTGTCACGGTCTGGCGGCAGATGATCGAGTCGTACTTTCCCAACACGGGCTGGATCCGGATCGACCGGGATGTGCTGACCCGGTTCGCGGACTACCGGGCCCGGCACGGGATGATGACGTGGACCGAGACGGTCGAGACACTGCTCGCGGCCGACGGACAGTCGGTCTCATGAGCCTCGACCAGCGGCCCAGCCTCCACAGCAGGGACAGCGTCGACCACCTCGACGCTGTCCGCACGGTTGCCGACGCCGTGCTCTACGAGGGCTACCTGCTCTACCCCTACCGGGCCAGCTCGGCCAAGAACCAGTCGCGGTGGCAGTTCGGGGTGCTCGGCCCGCCGGGAGCCTCGGCGGCGGGCCTCGGCGAGGACTCCGGGATGTCGATGGAGTGCCTAGTCGCTGCCCGGGACCAGTCGGGGTCCGTGACGGTGCACCTGCGCTTCCTCCAGCTGCAGGTCCGCGAGGCGCAGCGGCTCGAGGCGGACGGCCGCCACGTCCCGGTCGAGTCTCTGGCCGTCGGCGCCGGCGCCGTGCTCAGCTGGGACGAGGCGGTCGAGCGCGAGGTCACGCTGCCTGCGCAGGCGCTGCTCGAACCGCTCGACACCGTGGTCGGGGTGCCGGGAGGGGAAGACGTCGAGCCGGTCGCCGACGACGCCGGCGGACCGGCCGGCCAGATCGTGCGACGCCGCTGTCCCCTCACCGCGCAGGTGCGGATGCTGGCCACCCCAGACGACGGCTTCGTGCGGCTGTCCGTCTCGGTGGACAACACGCATACGGGCGAGGTGCCCGACAAGGACGCGGCGATCCGCTCGTCCCTCATCGGGGCGCACCTCATCGTCGAGGCACGGGACGCCGACTTCGTGTCGCTGCTCGAGCCTCCAGAGGCGGCCGCGGCGGCGGCCGGCCGCTGTCACCAGCGCCGCTGCTGGCCGGTCCTGGCCGGGGGGCCTGGCCGGGCCGATGTCGTGCTGGGTTCGCCGATCATTCTCTACGACCATCCCGAGGTGGCCGAGCAGAGCCAAGGTGCCTTGTTCGACTCCACCGAGATCGACGAGATCCTCACCCTGCGGGTGATGACGATGACGCCGGACGAGAAGGCGCAGGCTCGCGCGACCGACCCGCGGGCCGCCGCGATCGTCGACCGGTGCGACGAGATGACCGCCGCCGACCTGCAGCAGCTGCACGGCATCCTGCGCAACCCCCTTGCGGGTATGCCCGCGTCACCGGTCGCTGCGTATGCCGACCTGCGGGAGGCCGACCTGCCCACCTTCGAGACCGGCGACGTCCCCTGGTGGGACCCCGAGGCCGACGCCAGCGTGCAGCCGGAGACCGACGCCGTCGTCATCAACGGTGTCCGGGTCGCCAAGGGCAGCCTGGTCCGGGTGCACCCGTCGCGCCGCGCTGATGCCCAGGATCTCTTCCTCGCCGACCAGGTGGCCCGGGTGACCGCGGTCCTGTCCGACGTCGACGGGCAGGTCCACGTGGCGTTGGTGCTCGTGGACGACCCGGCCGCGGACCTGCACGAGTGGTACGGCCGGTACCTCTACTTCTCACCCGACGAGCTCGAACCGCTGCCCGCTCAACCCCAGCCAGCCCAGCAGACCCACCGCACGAAGGAGAGTCGACCATGAGAACCCTCGGAATCGTCACGGCGACCGCGGCCACAGCCGCGGCAGTGGTCGCCGTTTTCATCGGGGTGCAGTCCCTCCCCGACATCCGCCGGTACCTGAAGATGCGCTCGATGTGAGCGGCGTGAAAGCGACAAGGAAAGGACCGTCATGAGCGACGACGAACCAGGCGCCCACCTCGAGGAGGAGGCGCAGCAGGAGCGGGGGGCCGAAGGCTCCCGCGACACCGGGTCTGACGAGCCGGGCGGCGGGCCGGTCGACCGTCCCGAGGGCACGGCGGACGACGAGGCCGATACCGCGATCCAACCCCAAGAGGCACAGCACCCCGATGCGCCCAATCTGCAGTCCGGCGGCGGCTAGAGCCGTCCACGGAAGGAGAGAGACATGACCTTTGACCCGAACAGCCCCGACGGCATCGACACCGAGAACAAGACGCTGCCCCCCTACGAAGGACGCAAGGAGGCCGCCGACGTCGCCGGCAAGGAGGAGTCGACCAAGGAGGGTGCGAAGGTGGGCGGTGCCAGCGGACTCGTCGAGGATGACGACATGAAGGCGCCCGAGCCCGCCGACACCCCACGGGGAGCCACGGGCAGCCCGGCCGACGAGCAGCCCGCCAGCGAGATGCCCGAGACGGACCGGGGCGACGACGCGGTCGGGCCAGCACACACCGAGGGCACGGGGCGCGCCGAGGACCAGGCCTGAGGTGGAGGCACGGGTGCTCGTTGCCGGAATCGGCAACATCTTCCTCGCCGACGACGGCGTCGGCTGCGAGGTGGTGCGTCACCTCGAGGACCTGGCCGCCCTCCCGGGTGTGCGCGTCGTCGACTACGGGATTCGTGGCATGCACCTGACGTACGACCTCCTCGACGGGTGGGACCTCGTCGTGCTCGTCGATGCACTGCCCGACCGGGGCGACGTGGGCCGGGTAGAGGTGCTCGAGATCGAGGGTGTTAGCGGCACCGGTTCGCTCGACGCGCACGGGATGGAGCCCACGGCAGTGCTGTCCAGCGTGGTCGCCCTGGGCGGAGACCTCCCGTCGACGTACCTGGTCGGCGTCCAGGTCCGCGACGTCAGCGAACGGATCGGCCTCTCCGACCTCGTGACCGACGCCGTCGTTCCCGCTGCCGGCGCCGTACGCGGGCTCGTCACCGAGCACCTGGCCCTGGGTCGTCGACACGCCGAGCGGGTGGGCTGACCATGTGCCTCGGCATACCCGGACAGGTCGTGCAGGTCCTCGAGGGCAACAACGGCCAGCTCGCGCTCGTCGACGTCGAGGGCGTGGCGCGGAAGATCAACATCGGCCTGCTCGACGAGGGCACCCTCGAGCCGGGTGACTGGATCCTCATCCACATGGGAATGGCGATGGAGAAGGTCGGGCGCCAACAGGCCGCCGACGCCCGGTCCGGGCTCGAGCTGCTCGGCAGCGGGCTGGAGGAGCCGTGACCATCGCGTCCACTCCTGGCATGCCAACGATCCTGGGCGCCCCTCGAGTGAGTGGTCCACAGCTCTTCGCCCGGTATGCGTACCCGCCGAACGTCCTCGGGTATTGCGGGCCGGCGGACCACCTCGCGCTGTTCGAGTACGGCTCTGCAGGGGTGACCGACGCGGGGCTGGTCGACCTCGCGAAGGGATTTCACGGCGCCTGGCCGTACCTCGAGCTGATCGCCCGCGGGACCGGCATCCGGGACCCGCTGGACCGAAGGGTCGTCGAGGCATACTGGGTGGGCAGCCCCCTGCTGGACCGGATCAGCGCGGTCGACATCGGCAACTCGATGGAGGACCGGTTCCGCGCGCGGACGGGACACCAGTTCGCGCACCTGGCCGAGGGGGTCGTCGCCGGTGGTGTCCCGCATCACAGCTTCCACGTGTTCGAGGTCTATCCGTGGGTCGGGCTGCTGCGGGACGACCGCAAGGCCCCGACGGCGGTTGCCGTGCTCGATCGGTGCCGGATCCGCTGGGGCACCGTCGAGACCGTCGTCGGCGATCACGCCGTCGTCCGCTCGCGGCCCATCGTCTGGGACGGTCGGGTGCTCTCATTGGGCGAGCCCGTCGCCGAGACCGTCGAGTGTGCCCGTGCAGGAACGGGTTTCATCGGGACGATCAGTCCCGGTGACGTGGTCTCGATGCACTGGCACTGGGTCTGCGACCGGTTGACGCCCACCGAACTCCGCCAGCTCCACCGCTTCACCGTGCGGCACCTGGCCATCGCCAACTCCGGCGTCGAGCACCGGGGCACCGCCCTGGCCATCGGATGAGGTCCCCGGTGGGCCGGTTGGTCCGCCGCGGCGCGACCGTGGCGGCGAGCCTGACCTTGCTGGTCGCCGCCGCGTGCGGAGGATCACCGTCCGGGGGCTCGGGGGCCGCGGTCTCAGGCACTGCGGGGACCGGCGGCGCGGCGGGTCGGTCCGGCGCCGCCTCGTCGCTGACGCTGTACACCTCGGTGACCCAGGAGACGGTGGACGCGGTGACCGCGGGGTACAAGCAGGTGCACCCGGGCGCCACCGTCACGGTGTTCCGGGCCGCGACCGGGCAGCTCAACGCGCGGATCGCCGCCGACCTGGGTTCCGGCGGTCTCAAGGCAGACGTCATCTGGGGTACCGACCCGCTCTCGATGCAGTCCTACACCGACCAGAAGCTGCTGGCGCCCTGGCCGCTGCCCGAGCTCACCTCCGTCCCGACCCAGTACCGCACACCGGAGTTCTGGGGGACGCGGTTGCTCTACCTCGTCCTGGTCACCCGCCGCGGGCTGCAACCCGCCCCGACGACCTGGACGGACCTGACCTCGCCGGCATACGCAGGGAAGGTCGCGGTGCCCGACCCGGCGTTCGCCGGCTCGGCGTTCGCGGCGCTCGGCTACTTCTCGCAGACGAAGGGGATGGATTTCTACCGGGCCTTGCGGGCCAACGGCGCGAAACAGGTGGCCAGCATCCCCGACGTCGTCACGCAGGTCGCCCAAGGCACGTACTCGGTCGGCATCACCCTGGACTCCGGCGTCCGTGATGCAGCCGCCAAGGGCTCGCCGGTCGACCTGGTGTGGCCGCAGCCGGGAGCGATCGCGCTCTACAGTCCGATCGCGCAGACTACCGCGTCAACGAGCACCGCCCCCGCGAAGGACTTCCTCGCGTACGTGCTCAGCCTGGAGGGGCAGCAACGGATCGCCGCGACGGGCTGGCAGCCGATCGTCCCCGGAGTTGCCGGGCCGGCCCAGCCAGCGGGGGCCCAGGCTGTCGCACCGGACTGGAACGCCCTGTTCGGGCACCAGCAGGACCTGCTGGCCCAGTACCGGTCGGTGTTCGTGCAGTGAGCCCGCCGAAACCTCCATCAGCACGGCTGCGACCCGTCGTCCTGACCCGCGCCGCGGTGGTGGTCCTCGTCGTTCTCGTCATCGCCGGGCTGGTCGTCGTGCCGATGCTGTTCCTCCTGCGCGGGGCCCTCGCCGGCGGCGGGGAGAGCGTCGCGGGCGCCCTCGGGAACCGTGAGGTCCGCGAGGCGCTGTGGCACACCGTCTCGCTGGCGATCGTCGCGACGGTCGCCGCCGTGGCCGGAGGGACCGCCCTTGCCATGGCGTTCGACCGGTCCATGGTCAGGCGGCCAGCCGGCTGGCGGATCGCCCTCGTGCTGCCGCTGCTCGTACCCCAGTTCGCCCTCACCCTGAGCTGGGCGCAGGCGTACGGCCCAGGCGGTCTTTCCGACCAGCTGCTCGGGCTCCCCCTACCCGGCCTCTATGGCCCCACGGGTGTCGCGCTGTTGCTCACCGCTGACGCGGTCCCCCTCGTCTGGCTCGTCGTCGCGGCCGGGCTCGCGGTCCGCCGCGAACCCGACCTCGTCCGGGCGGCCCGGGCGAGTGGAGCCGGACCTTGGCGCACCTTTGCCACCATCGACCTCCCCCTGCTACGCGGACCGCTCCTCGCCGCCGGTGCAGTCGTCTTCGTGGGCGTGGTGAACGCCTTCGCCGTCCCGCAGGTGCTCGGATCCACACAGGGCTACCAGACGTTGGCAACCCTCGCCTACCAACAGCTATCCCTCTCCGCTGCGCCTGACGCGTTCGCCCGGCTCTGCAGCATCGCCCTCCTGATGGTGGCCCTCGTTCTCGTCGCCATCGGGGGGGCCGACCGGGGCCTGGGGCGCGTCGGCCCCGGCTTTGCGAGAAGCGGTCCGGGGGGCGCGCGGTTCACCCACCGGGCCTCGACCGGCACCCGCCTCGTGACCGCCGGCCTCGTGGCATACCTTGCCCTAACGACGGCGCTGCCGCTCGTCGCCCTCATGGCGACCTCGCTGACCCGGGCCCCCGGGCTGCCGCCCGTCCCCGCCAACTGGACGGTGCAGAACTACACCGCCGGCCTCGGGCCCACCGCCCTCGCCAGCCTCGGGCGCACGGCCACCCTCGCCGCCGGTGCGGCCGTCGTCGTCACCATCCTGGCCGCCGTCGTCGTCGGCCTGGGCGGGAGCTCCCGTCGCCGTCTCGGCACCGCGCTGACCCTGGGGTATGCCATGCCCGGCACCGCCCTGGCCATCGGGGTGCTCGTCGCCTACGGGCCCTGGCTGGGCGGGTCGGCCGCCATCATCCTGCTCGCCTACCTCGGCAAGTGCGCGGCGCTCGGGTACCGGGCGCTGGCCGCCGGAGCCGACCGGGTCGCCCCGGAGCTCGGCCAGGCGGCCCGGGTCAGCGGCGCCGACCCCGCCACCGTCTACCGGACGATCACCGCCCCCGTCATGTCGACCGGGTACCTCGCCGCGGCCGGGCTCGTCGTCCTGTTCGCCGTGCACGAGCTGACCATGAGCAGCATCCTCTACGGCGCTGACACCCAG
>JALZBI010000202.1 GCA_030947565.1 Actinomycetota bacterium | reverse complement strand
GGCCGGCCGGGCCGGCCGGGCCGGCCGGGTCGGCGGGGTCGGGTCGATCGCTCGCGTCAAGCACCACGCCGCCTCTCGTCGGTCGGCGAGGCGTGGTCTCGCTCCGTCGACCAGTCCCGCCCTAGCCCGGCCGGCCAGAGGGCGGGATCAGGGTCGAACGTCACGGTGAGCGTCCCGTCCCTCACGCTGGCCCGGCGGACCACACAGCGTTGCAACGCGGCGGGCAGGCTGATCACGCGGCGGTGCTCCGCCACCTCGACCAGCAGCTCGGCGTCACGGCGCTTGAGGTCGACGGCGTCAGCGGTGACGAGAGGCAGCGGGAGGCTGAGCAGGTAGGCGGCGCCGACCCGCCGGACCCGCATTCCCCCGGCAGCGGCCGGGGTGAGCAGGCCGAACGGGTCGGTCGGCGCGGCCTGGTCCCCCGCCGTGTCTGTCGCCGGCGGGTCGGTCCCGCTGCGCACCTCGGCAACGAGGCCGGCGAGGGCGTCGGGCCCGATCGGCTCCTGCGCCAGGTAGGGCACCTGCACCACCGGCATACCGGCGAACGAGTCGGCCACCTCGGCCAGACCGGACCGTTGAGCGGCGTTCCACGACTGCCGCCAGGCGTCACCGGAGCCGAGGCCGGCCGCCGGGATGACGCGGTTGACGACGACGCCGTCGACGACGAAGCCGTAGAGGCTGAGCGATGTCCAGGTGCGCCGAGCCTCGGCGATGACCACCCGTTCGGGGGTGAGCACGAGCCGGACCGAGGCACCGGGTCCAGTGAGCAGGGCCTGCACGTCGCGCATCTGTCGGTACCAGCCGGTCACGGTGCCGGCGACCTCGGCCGAGGGCACCGGCATACCCGCGGCGGCCGCCGCTGCCGGCCGGAGGGTGCGCAGCAGCCGACGCTGGGCCGGGAGCAGCCGCTCGAGGTGCCAGGCGAGCGCCTCCGGGAGGGTGAGCAGCCGCAGCGTCTCGGCGGTCGGGGCGCAGTCGACGACGACGAGGTCCCACTCGTCCGACTCGACCCGGGTGCGCACCTCGAGCAGCGCCGCGACCTCCTCCGCACCGGGAAGGGAGGTCAGCTCCTCGGCGACGACCGGGTCGATCCCGAGCGTGGCCAGCACCTGCAGCAGGTAGTCCTGAACGACCCGCCAGGACGGGTCGACCGTAAGCGGGGCACCCACCTGGAGGGCGTGCAGCCCCGGTTCGACCTCGACGGGCTCACCCCGCTGACCGGACCCCGCCCGCAGGTCTCGGCCCAGGGCATCGCCGAGCGAGTGGGCCGCATCGGTCGACATCGCCAGCGTGCGCACGCCGGACCGGGCCGCCTGCACGGCAGCCGCGGCGGCGGTCGTGGTCTTGCCGACGCCTCCCTTGCCCGTGAAGAGGACGACCCTGGCCATGCCGACCGTCAGGGCTCAGCCCTCGACGCGCTTCTTCAGCTCCCGCAGGGCCGTGTCCACGATGACCTTCTCGGCCCTGCGCTTGAGCATGCCCAGCATCGGGATGGTGAGGTCGACGGCGAGGCGGTAGGTGACGTCGGTGCCGGCGGCGTGGTCGTCGCTGCCGGCGAGGGTGTAGGAGCCGTTCATGGCCTTGAGGATGCTGGCCTTGACGAGGCTCCATGAGACGACGCCCGTGCCCTCGGCGGTGATGTCCCACTCGTAGTCCAGCGTGTAGGTGTCCTTGATGACGCCCGCGTCGACGACGAACTCGACCCGGTCGGGCCAGCCGTCGCCCTCTTCGGAGAGCACGGTCGCCTGCTTCACCTCGGTCGCCCACTTGGGGTATGCGCCGAAGTCGGCGATCACGTCGAGGACCGCACCGGGGGCGGCAGCGATGACGATCGAGCTCTCGGTGCGGTCGGGCATGCGCGGAAGGGTACAGCGTGGGGCCACCGCGACTTCGAGAACGCGGTCGCCCACCCGGGTATCCTCGGTGGCCACGACGCTGCGGCGTCGATCCCGAGGCATACCCGTCGGGCATGAGCCGAGTCACCCCACCTCACAGGAGCCAGCGTGAGCACAGTCCCGCAACAGCAGGACAAGGTCGTCCCCGCGCTCGTCCCTCCCACGACGGAGGGCAACCTCGCTCAGACGGTCGTCGACAACGCTCGGCGCACGCCGCACCGGGTCGTCTTCGCGCAGCGCAGTGCGGGTGGCTGGTCCGACGTGACGGCCGCGCAGTTCGCGACGGATGTGGCCCGGCTGGCGAAGGGTCTGGTCGCCGCGGGCATCGAGGTGGGCGACCGGGTCGGCCTGATGTCGCGCACCCGCTACGAGTGGACCCTCGTCGACTACGCGCTGTGGACCGTCGGTGCGGTCACGGTGCCGATCTACGAGACGTCCTCCCCCGAGCAGGTGGCCTGGATCCTCACCGACTCGGGCGCGGTCGCGGTCGTCGTCGAGACGCCCGCCCACGCCGGCGCGGTGAATAGCGTCCGCGACCGGGTGCCGGCGCTCAAGGACGTGTGGCAGATCGAGGCCGGCGCGCTCGACGAGCTGAACCGGGCGGGCACCGAGGTCGGTGACGAGACCCTCGAGGCCCGCCGCGGCAGCACCGACCGCGCGTCGCTCGCGACCATCATCTACACCTCTGGCACCACCGGCCGGCCCAAGGGCTGTGAGCTGACCCACGGGAACTTCAAGGACCTGGCCGAGAACGCCGTACAGAGCCTCAGTGACGTCGTGCGCACCGAGGAGTCGGCGACGCTGCTGTTCCTGCCGCTGGCCCACGTCTTCGCCCGCTTCGTGCAGGTGCTCTGCGTCGAGGCGGCGGCCCGGATGGGTCACTCGTCCGACATCAAGACGCTGCTCGAGGACTTCGCCACCTTCAAGCCCACCTTCATCCTCGCCGTTCCACGGGTGTTCGAGAAGATCTACAACAGCTCGGAGCAGCGCGCCGCCGGCGACGGCAAGGGCCGCATCTTCGCCGTCGCCGCCGCGACGGCCATCGAGTGGAGCGAGTCGCTCGACACCGGTGGCCCCGGTCTCATGCTCAAGGGCCGGCACGCGCTCTTCGACCGGCTCGTCTACGGCAAGCTTCGCGCCGCCATGGGCGGCTCGATCCGGTATGCCGTGTCGGGCGGCGCGCCGCTGGGCACCAGACTCGGCCATTTCTACCGGGGCATCGGCGTCGTCGTCCTCGAGGGTTACGGCCTGACGGAGACGACGGCGCCGGCCACGGTCAACGTCCCCGACCGGGTGAAGATCGGCACCGTCGGCGCCCCGCTGCCCGGCGTCGGCATCCGCATCGCCGACGACGGCGAGATCCTCGTGCAGGGTGTGAACGTCTTCGCCGGCTACCACGACAACGACGAGGCCACGGCCGAGGCGGTCCGCAACGGCTGGTTCCACACCGGCGACCTCGGCGAGCTGGACGGCGACGGCTACCTGCGGATCACCGGGCGCAAGAAGGAGATCCTCGTCACCGCCGGCGGCAAGAACGTCGCACCTGCGGTGCTGGAGGACCGGCTGCGCGCGCACCCGCTCGTCTCGCAGTGCATCGTCGTCGGCGACCAGAAGCCGTTCATCGCCGCCCTCATCACCCTCGATGAGGAGATGCTGCCGACCTGGGCCAAGAACAACGGATTCGGCGCGCTCAGCGTGGAGCAGGCCCGCACCGACGAGGGCGTCCTCGCCGCGCTCCAGAAGGCCGTCGACGACGCCAACACCGCGGTCAGCAAGGCCGAGTCCATCCGCACGTTCGCCGTGCTCGGCAGCGACTTCACCGAGGACAACGGCTACCTCACCCCCTCGTTGAAGCTCAAGCGCAACGTCGTCATGAAGGACTTCGCCGACGACGTCGACAGCCTTTACGCCGGAGCACCCCCCCACTCATAGACCGGGCGGTGACGGTCAGCCGGCCAGCTGTTTAAGGTAGACCTTCCAGTCGGTGACGAACTCGTCCTGCGACACGCCGAGCACGGTCTGGAACGCCTGCCGCGTAAGGTCGTCCGCCGACCCGGTGACCGTCGCGTCGGCAGTGGGTCCACCCGAGACGGCCCGGTAGACGTCGGTGAGCTTCTCCTGGCCGAACCGGTCGTGGATGAGGAGCACCGCGAGCCAGGCGGCGTTGTACGTCGGGTCGATGGGCCCCCTCGACGGGTCGAAGTCCGACGACGTCGGCAGCGCGGTCGGCCCCTTGCCGTCCCGGACGAGCTGCAGCAGGTCGGCCGCGACGGTCTTCGGCGCCAGCCCCGTCCCGGAGTAGGCGACCGCGTCGGCATACCCCTCCGAGAGCCAGATGGGCACTGGGCGGGTCGTCGAGCCGCGGATGGTGACGTGGGTCAGCTCGTGCGTCACGACGACCTTCCGCCCGTCGGCGCTGAGCGTGGCCATGACGCCAGGGTTGAGATAGACGCGGTCGCTCTGGGCGGGTTCGCCGGTGTGCACGGGGCCGTCGGTGATGGCGGCCACCTGGGCGATCCCCGCGTAGGAGCCGCGGCCCAGCTGCGCCTCCAGCTCCGCCGTCGTCCCGGGCGCGACAATGACGCTCGGCCGGGCCTGGCCCCAGGCCGCCTCGATCGGCCCTTGGGCGGCATCGCCGAACGCCCGGTATGCCTCGAGCGTCGCGGGAGCGACGTCGCCGATGACGAGGGTGGCCGGCGAGCTGACACTCGTCGCGCCGACAAGGTCGAACGGTTGGGGGTCGGTGCGGCCGGGGCCCGGGCCGCTCAGCCGCCAGCCGGAGGAAGCCGGGCTGACGATGTAGGAGACGGCGAAGGAACGGTCGCCCTGGTCGTAGCCGGCGAACCGGTAGGCGAGCGTGACGGCGGCGAGATAGGTGCCGGCCGGCCCCGCCGCCGGGCTGCTCAAGGTTGATGTCGAGCTCGCGGAACCGGGTGGAGTCGTAGGAGTGAGCGTCAGCTGCCGCGCGGTGAGCCCGGCCACGGGTAGGGCCACCAGGCGGTCGAAGAGTGACGCCTGCGCCGCGGCGAACGGTGAGCCGGTGTCGGCCAAGGACGCCAGCCAGGCGGTCTTGTCCTTGGCGGCGAGCGCCGCGGCTCGCTTCGCCAGGAGGGCCGTGACAGCGCCACGGACCTCGCTCGTCTGGTCGCCCGAGGCACCGCCGGGCGGCACTGGTGCTCCTGCGCTCTCAGAGCTCGCAGAGGCCTCCGGACGTCCTGAACCGGCGGCGGGGTTGGAGCTCGAGGCGCTGGCCGGACGGTCGGCGCTCGTGCAGGCGCCGACCGTCAGGACCACGGCGACCACCGCCATGACAGCGGCGAAGCGTCGCCGCGCCGACGTCGTGGCTGGCCGCACCCGCAGATCTTAGGTCGAGTACCAGGTCTAGCCCCA
>JALZBI010000201.1 GCA_030947565.1 Actinomycetota bacterium | reverse complement strand
CGAGATCACCCGCCCGATCGTCGAGTACGTCCGCTCGATCCGCAGCGGCAACCCGCGTGACGTGGTCGTCGTCTACATCCCGGAGTACGTCCTCGGCCGGTGGTACGAGCAGGTCCTGCACAACCAAAGCGCCCTGCGGCTCAAGGCCCGGCTGTTGTTCACCCCCGGAATCATGGTCGCCAGCGTCCCGTGGCAGCTGCGCTCCTCCGAGGGCGTGGACGACGAGTTCTTCGACGGCCCCGCCGTCGGCTCGGTCCGACGGGGCCCGCACTGACCTCGCTCATCGGCACCGAGGCAGAGGTCGAGGTCGGGCCCGTGGCCCACGGTGGCCACTGCGTCGCCCGGCTCGACGGTCGGGTGATCTTCGTCCGGCACACCCTGCCGGGGGAGACGGTCCGAGTCCGCATCACCGAGGGCGACGACACCAGCCGGTTCCTGCGCGGTGACGCGGTGGAGGTCCTGGTGGCGTCGGAGCATCGAGTCGAGCCGCCCTGCCCGTATGCCGGTCCGGGCCGCTGTGGGGGGTGCGACTTCCAACACGTCGAGATCGCCCACCAGCGGCGGCTGAAGGCCGAGGTCGTCCGAGAGCAGCTGACCCGGCTGGCCCGACTCGACGTCGACGCCACCCTCTGGGACGGCGACGGCGACAGCGCCGTCGAACCCCTGCCCGGTGACGATGAGGGCTTGCGGTGGCGCACCCGCGTCGAGTTCGCCGTCGACGACGAAGGTCGGGCCGGGTTGCGCGCCCACCGCTCCCACGAGATCGTCCCGGTCGACGACTGCCTCATCGCCGACCAGCGCGTCGCGGACTCCGGTGCGCTCGACACGGTGTGGACCGGCTGCACCGGGGTCGACGTCGTGGCCGCCGACGAGCCGCACACCGCGGTCCTGGTCCCGCTGCCCGACGGGCGCGACCGACACGTGGTCCAGCACGTCGAGACCCCGGCCTGGAGCGGTGACTTCCGGCTGGGGGCGCGGGGGTTCTGGCAGGCCCACCCCGGCGCGGCCGCGGCATACGTCGAGCACGTCCTCGCCGCCCTCGCCCCCCGGTCCGGGGAGAAGCTCCTCGACCTGTATGCCGGTGTCGGGCTCTTCGCCCTCCCGCTCGCCGACGCGGTCGGCCCCGAGGGGTCGGTGCTCGCGGTCGAGGGGCACCGGCAAGCGGTCGCGGACGGCATGGCCAACTCCGCCGACCGGCCCTGGGTCGAGTGGCGGCACGGCCGGGTCGACCGGGTGCTGGCGCCGATCGTCCGCCGCGGCATCACGGCCGACCTCGTGGTGCTCGACCCGCCCCGCACCGGTGCCGGCCGCGAGGTGTGCCGCCAGCTGGTCGCGCTGCGTCCCCGCCGGATCGCCTACGTCGCGTGCGACCCCGCCGCCCTGGCGCGGGACACGGCATACCTCAAGGACTCCGGCTACCGGCTCACGTCCCTGCGGGCCTACGACGCCTTCCCGATGACCCATCACATCGAGTGCATCGCCCTCTTCGCCCCACCCGGTTGACGCGGTGGATCAGCACCCCTCAGAGGGGCTCGAACCCACCGCGCTGACCTGCGTCGCCGGCCACAACGCTCTGCTCGGCGCCGACGACCCCGGGCATAGTCTCGGCGGTTGAGGGGTAGCCCCAGCGACATGGGGTGTGGTTAGATATCTTGACGTCAAGATACTTTGCGAAGGGAGCCCGACGATGGGCAGCTCGAGAGACAGCTTCGGAGCCAAGGGCACGCTCGAGGTCGGCGACCAGAGCTACGAGGTCTACCGGGTCGCCTCGGTCGAGGGCAGCGACACCCTCCCTTACAGCCTCAAGGTGCTCCTCGAGAACCTGCTGCGCACCGAGGACGGCGCCAACATCACCGCCGACCACATCCGGGCACTGGGCGGCTGGGACGAGAACGCCGACCCCGACACCGAGATCCAGTTCACGCCGGCGCGCGTGCTGATGCAGGACTTCACCGGCGTGCCCTGCATCGTCGACCTGGCGACGATGCGCGAGGCGATGGCCGACCTCGGGGGAGACCCCGCCAAGATCAACCCGCTGTCGCCGGCCGAGATGGTCATCGACCACTCCGTCGTCATCGACGTGTTCGGGCGCGCCGACGCCTTCGAACGCAACGTCGAGATCGAGTACCAGCGCAACCGCGAGCGCTACCAGTTCCTGCGCTGGGGCCAGACCGCGTTCGACGACTTCAAGGTCGTCCCGCCGGGCACGGGCATCGTCCACCAGGTCAACATCGAGCACCTGGCCCGCGCGGTCATGGCCAAGAAGAGTGATGGCGGCGGCGTCGTTGCTTATCCCGACACCTGCGTCGGCACCGACTCGCACACGACGATGGTCAACGGCCTCGGGGTCCTCGGGTGGGGCGTCGGCGGCATCGAGGCCGAGGCAGCCATGCTCGGTCAGCCCGTCTCGATGCTCATCCCGCGGGTCGTCGGCTTCAAGCTGACCGGCGAGATCCCGGCCGGCGCGACGGCGACCGACGTCGTCCTCACCATCACCGAGCAGCTCCGGAAGCACGGCGTGGTGGGCAAGTTCGTCGAGTTCTACGGCGACGGCGTTGCGGCCGTCCCGCTCGCCAACCGCGCGACGATCGGCAACATGAGCCCCGAGTTCGGATCCACCTGTGCCATCTTCCCGGTCGACGACGTGACCCTGGACTACCTGCGTCTCACCGGCCGGTCCGACGAGCAGCTGGCACTCGTCGAGGCGTATGCGCGTGAACAGGGCATGTGGCACGACGCGACTCGCGAGCCGCGCTTCTCGGAGCGGCTCGAGCTCGACCTCTCCTCCGTCGTCCCGTCGATCGCCGGACCGAAGCGGCCGCAGGACCGGATCTCGTTGAGTGACGCCAAGAAGGCCTTCCGCAAGGTGCTGCCCACCTACGTCAAGGGTGAGGAGGGCGCCTCCGGCGAGGCGGCCAGCTTCCCGGCCAGCGACCCCACCCCGCAGGGCAGCCCCGACGGGCGCAACGGCGGTGACAAGCCGCAGGACGAGGGCGACGGCGGCTCCCGGCCGTCGCGCAAGGTCCAGGTGACCACCGCGGAAGGGTCCACGTTCGAGATCGACCACGGCATCGTCTCCATCGCGTCGATCACCTCCTGCACCAACACGTCCAACCCCTCAGTCATGATGGCCGCGGCCATGCTGGCCAAGAACGCCGTGGGGCGCGGGCTCTCCGTCGCGCCCTGGGTGAAGACGTCGATGGCGCCCGGCTCCAAGGTCGTGACGAACTACTACGAGCGCGCCGGGATGTGGCCCTACCTGGAGAAGCTCGGCTTCTTCCTCGTGGGCTACGGCTGCACGACGTGCATCGGCAACTCTGGACCGCTCGACGACGCGATCTCGGTCGCCGTGCAGGACAACGACCTTGCCGTCGTGTCGGTGCTGTCCGGCAACCGCAACTTCGAGGGCCGGATCAACCCGGACGTGAAGATGAACTACCTCGCCTCGCCGCCGCTGGTCATCGCGTATGCGTTGGCCGGCACGATGGACTTCGACTTCGAGTCCCAACCGCTCGGGCAGGACACCGACGGCAGCGACGTCTTCCTCAAGGACATCTGGCCGTCACCGCAAGACGTGGAGCGCACCATCTCCCGATCGATCGACCAGGACATGTTCACCCGCGACTACGCCGACGTCTTCGCCGGCGACGAACGATGGACGTCGTTGGAGACCCCCGAGGGTAAGACGTTCGAGTGGGACGGCGAGTCGACCTACGTGCGCAAGCCGCCGTACTTCGACGGCATGTCCATGGACTCCACGCCGGTCGAGGACATCTCCGGTGCGCGCGTCCTGGCCATGCTCGGTGACTCCGTGACCACCGACCACATCAGCCCGGCCGGGTCGATCAAGGCCGACAGCCCGGCGGGGACCTACCTCGCCGAGCACGGCGTCGACCGCAAGGACTTCAACTCCTACGGGTCGCGTCGCGGCAACCACGAGGTCATGATCCGCGGGACGTTCGCCAACATCCGGCTCAAGAACCTCCTGCTCGACGGCGTCGAAGGCGGCTTCACCCGCAACTTCCTCGCCGGTGGTCAGCAGGCGACGATCTTCGACGCGTCGGCGGCATACCAGGCGGCCGGCGTCCCCCTAGTCATCCTGGCCGGCAAGGAGTACGGGTCGGGGTCCTCCCGCGACTGGGCCGCCAAGGGCACCCGGTTGCTCGGGGTGCGGGCCGTCATCGCCGAGAGCTACGAGCGGATCCACCGCTCCAACCTCATCGGTATGGGAGTCCTCCCGCTGCAGTACCCCGCGGGGCAGGACGCCGCGTCGCTGGGCCTAGACGGCACCGAGACGTTCAGCGTCACCGGGATCACGGCCCTCAATGACGGCACGACGCCGCGCACCGTGAACGTCGTTGCCAGCAAAGAGGGTTCGGGTGACGTCAAGTTCGACGCCGTGCTCCGGATCGACACCCCGGGCGAGGCCGACTACTACCGGGCCGGCGGCATCCTGCAGTTCGTGCTGAGGTCGCTCGTCAACGCTTGAGCGCTACCGAAGCGCGCAGGCGTCGGTCCGGTACCGGAACGGCCGTGACGAGGTGCGGATGCTCGCGGTCGGTCGGATCAGGTCAGAGCAGGCTTCGGCCGGCCGGCGGTCACGAGCGAGATGAGCCGCAGCCGGACCGGGTCGGCGACCGCTTTGAGCGCCGTGGCCACGGTCTCCGCCTGCCCGACCGTCATCGCCTTGCCGGCGACCGGGGCGCAGCAGGAGGCCAACGCCAAGACATGGGTGGGGATGCCAAGCGCAGCTGCGGTCGTGGTGGGGCTCATGGAGGTCGATTCTGGCATACGCATTGACAAGCGTCGATATACAAGGCAGGCTTTACCTATCGATCGACATCGATATGACGTGAGGAGCTGATGACATGTCCAACCAGAAGACGGTGACCCTGACCAGCCGGGACGAAGCGCTGCGGGAGCAGGTCCGGGACCGGTATGCCGCGGCGGCGCGACGGGTGACGGCCGCTGAGGCGGGAGGTGGCTGCGGCTGTGGTTGCGGTGGCAGCTGCGGCGGGTGCTGTGACGCCGCAGGGGAGGCGTCTTCCACGGCCGCGGCAACCGTGTCGACGGCGGCGTGCTGCAGCCCGGCGGAGGCGTACGCGGAGATCGGCGACTCGTTCGGCGCGGCGCTCTACACCGGTGGCGAGGAGCACGAGGTGCCGGCCGAGGCGATGGCCGCGAGCCTGGGCTGCGGCAACCCCACCGCTGTCGCCGACCTGCACGAGGGCGAGACCGTGCTGGACCTGGGCTCGGGCGGCGGCATCGACGTCCTGCTTTCGGCC
>JALZBI010000200.1 GCA_030947565.1 Actinomycetota bacterium | reverse complement strand
CTCCATCCGGGCCAGCAGCTCCTCGATCGCCGTGAGGGCGCTCAGCACACACGAACCCGCGCGTCGACCGTCCTCGCTGGCGGCCGCGACCACAGCGGCGGAATGTGCGCCCTCGGGCACCGGGGTCGGGTCGAGCGGCTCCGGCTGGGTCCGGCGGAAGGCCACGCCGTCGGCCGGGGCCAGCCAGAGGCGTTCCAGCTCGTCGTCCAGCCAGGTGACGGTCAGCGAGCAGCCGGCCATGTCCAGGCTGGTGACGAGCTCACCGACCTCCGGGGCCACGATCTCGAGGCCGGCCCGCTTGAGCAGGGCGTGGACGGCGTTCCAGAGCAGGAACAGCTCCTCGTATTTGACGGCGCCCAGGCCGTTTACGAGCACCGTGACCCGGGTTCCCGCGTCGGTCGGGGCGTCACTGAGGATCTTCTCGACCAGTTGGGCAGCCAGCTCGTCGGCGCTAGGCAGCGGCCCTTCGCCGATGCCCGGCTCACCATGGACGCCGAGGCCCCAGGCGACGGTCTGGTCCGGCAGCGTGAACAGGGGCTCGTCGGCCCCGGGGAGGGTGCAGCCGTCGAAGGCGACCCCGAAGGACCGCGTCCGGGAGTTCGCTCGGACCGCGACCGTCCCCACGCCGGCCAGGTCGTAACCTTCCTCGGCGGCGGCGCCGGCGATCTTGAAGACCATGAGGTCCCCGGCGACCCCGCGTCGTTGATGCTCCTCTCCGACGGGAGCGCTGGCGACGTCGTCGGTCACCGCCAGGAGCTCCACGGCAATACCCTGGGCTCGCAGCCGGGCGGCGGCGGCGGAGAAGTTGAGCACGTCGCCGGCGTAGTTACCGAAGCTGAGCCACACCCCGGCGCCCTGCTCGACCGCGCGGCAGATGTCCATCACCTGCCGGGTGGACGGCGAGGCGAACACGTCGCCGCAGACCGCCCCGTCGGCCAGTCCGGTGCCGACGACTCCCGCGAACGCCGGGTAGTGGCCCGACCCACCGCCCACGACGACGGCGACCTTGCCCGGCGCCCGCCGGGTGGCCCGGACCACCCCACCGGGGGCGGCCCGGACCCGGCCGGCGTTGGCACTGACGAGACCCGCAAGACTCTGCGCCGCGAAGTCCTCGCGGGCGTTCAGGACAAAGGTCACGGTAACTCCTTCGCGATCAGCCTGGTAGATGCCATCGTGGGATGGCTCAGTGCAGCGGGACCGGCGCCGCGTCGACCTCGTCCAACCGACCGGCCTCGACCTCGTTGGTTTTCTTGAAGAGACCCGTGAGGGCGAACAGGACCGCCCCGACGACGGCCCCCACCGCCAACGCATACAGGCCAGCGTTGCCGCCGACGTTCTCCTTGAAGTAGTCGCGCATGTTCGGGGCGAGGAAGCCACCGAGGTTGCCCAGCGAGTTGATCAGCCCGATGCCGGCGGCAGCGGCGAACCCCGTCATGTACTCGGTGGGCAGCGTCCAGAAGATCGGCTGCATGGCCACGAAACCGATGGCTGCAAGGGACAGCCCGGCAATCGCGAGGACGGGCGTGCCACTCAGGGCGCCGGAGATGACGATGCCGAACGCGGTGACGAGCAGCAGGGTGGTCCCGATCAGCCGGTGCTTGCGGGTCCGGTCCGCCAGCCCCGGGAAGAAGGCCACCGAGGCCAGCCCGAACACCCAGGGGATCGCGGTGACCAGCGACGCCTGAAAGCCCAGCTTCTGACCGGTGATGGCCGTCACCTGGGCGGGCAGGAAGAACGTCACACCGTAGACGGCGATCTGGATGCAGAAGTAGATCAGCGAGAAGTACCAGACGCGCCAGTTCCCCAGCGCCGCCCACACCTTCTGCGGGCCGTGGCCGGACGCTTTCGCAATGTCTTCGGCGGCGACGGTCTCGACGAGGGCCCGCCGCTCGTCCTCGGGCAGCCAGGTGGCGTCCTTGGGCTTGTCGGTCAGGTAGAAGTAGGACCAGACGCCCACAATGATGGCCAGCAGACCTTCGACGAGGAACATCCACTGGATGCCCCGCAGGTTGAAGACGCCGTTGAGCTCGAGGAGCCCACCGGACAGCGGGTTGCCGAGGATGCCGGCCAGGGCGATGCCCATGTAGAAGTAGCCCCGTGCCCGGCTCAGGTGCCGAGCCGGGACCCAGTAGGTCAGGAAGAGGATGACGCCGGGGAAGAAGCCGGCTTCGCACACCCCGAGGAGGAAGCGCAGGATGTAGAAGCTCGTCGCTCCCGTCACGAACATGAACGCTGCCGCGACGATGCCCCAGGTGACCATGATCCTGGCCAGCCACCACTTCGCGCCGACCTTGTGCAGCAGGATGTTGCTGGGCACCTCGAAGATGGCGTAGCCGACGAAGAACAGGCCCGCGCCGAAGGCGTACGCGGTGGCGCTGATGCCGAAGTCGGCCTGAAACTCCTGCTGGGCGAACGATACGTTGCTACGGTCCAGGAACGCGATGATGTACATCAGCAGCAGGAACGGGACGAGACGCCGGAAGACCTTTTTGGTCGCCAGCTCGCTCAGGTCGTGACGCCGGCGGGCGTCTGTCGTGGCTATGTCAGACATCGATGTCTCCTTGGTGGGTGCGGTTGAGGAGCGGGGTCTCTCCTCGGCGGGGCGGTGGGACCGCGCCGGTCAGTGCATGTACTTGCCGCCGTCGACCTGGATGGTCGCGCCGTTGATGTAGCCGCCGCCGTCGGACAGCAGGAAGACCACGGTGGACGCGATCTCGTCGGGTCGGCCGACCCGGCCCAGCGGGATGCCGGCGGACATCGACGTCTTGCGTTCGTCGGTCAGCCGGCCGCCCATGATCTCGGTGTCGATCGGGCCGGGCGCCAGCACGTTCACCGTGATGCCGTACTGCCCCAGCTCGCGCGCCCCGCCGTGCGCCATCCCCACCACGGCCGCCTTAGCGGTGGCGTAGACGCCCTTGGAGAAGGTGCCGCCGCCATCGAAGGCGGTGATGGACGAGGTGTTGACGATCCGCCCCACGCCCTGCGGGATCATCCGGGCGGCCGCCGCTTTGAGCATCAGATAGGTGCCGGTGACGTTCACCGCCATGACCCGCTCGAACTCGGGGAGTTCACACTCGTGCAGCGTTGCGGTGCAGGCGATCCCGGCCAGGTTGACCAACGCGACGACCGGCGGGAGCTCGGCGTCGATCCGCTCGAACAGCTCGGTCACGGACGCCTCGGAGGCGATGTCGGTCGGCACGGCGAGGACCCCGTCGTGCCCCGCGTCGCGCAGCTCCGCCTCGACCTCGGCGAGCCCGTCGGCGTTGATGTCCACGAGGGCGAGGTGCCAGCCACTCTCGGCCAGCAGCCGTGCGGTGACTCGTCCGATCCCGGCGGGGCCGCCGGCTCCGGTGACGACGGCGGTGCGCTGGTCGGGCAGGGCTCCCGAGGCGGTCGGTGCTGGTTCGGGGGTGGTCATGCGCTGCTCCTTCGGTGACGTGCGGTCAGTCGATGACGGTGGCGAGGATGTCTCGGATGTACGCCCGGTTCTTCCCGATCACGGTGATGGCGTCGCTGCCGTAGTGCTCGCAGAGGAAGGCACCCTTGAAGCCGAGACCGATGGCCTGCGTGATGGCGGCCCGGTAATTGATGAGGCCGAAGTCCATCGGCACCGGGAAGGTCATCACCTGGCCGGTGTCCGGGTCCTCGTCGCGCAGGTAGTTCTTCACGTGCCAGTAGTTGGTGTGCGGAAGCAGTGTGTCGAGCATGTCCTGGACCGGCTCCAGCGGCCGGTGCAGGCGCACGAAGTTGCCGATGTCGGGGTTGAGGCCGCAGGCCGGGTGATCCACCTCCCGGAGGAAGGCGACGGCCCCGTCGGCGGTGCCGACGTAGGTGTCCTCGTACATCTCCAGCGTGATCTGCTGCCCGTTGTCCTGTGCGTGCACGGCCAGCTCGCGGATCAGCGACGCGGCGCGGGCTCGGACCTCGGGCGACTCGTCGTCGTGCCAGCCGTCGGCGAGCCAGAACCAGAGCGCTTTCTCCTGCGCTGGTTTGAAAGCCTGAAAGAAGCCGAAGCTGACCAGGGGTATGCCGAGCTCGGCGGCCTTATCCAGCAGCCGGTGGCTGTAGGCGAGGTACTCCTCGCCGCGTTCCGGGTCCATGACGCTACGGCGCGAGGTCGAGATCGCGGGGATGGTCAGTCCGGTGTCGCTCAGGACGCCCTTGAAGTCGGCGAGCCGCTCCGGGGTGAGGTCACCGACGCGGACCCAGGTGTCGGTGGGGTCGACCTCGGTGAAGCCCAGCTGGTGGACCAGGCGGAGATGCTTCGCCCACTCCTCCGGTTCGGCGTCGTGGATGGGTCCACCCGTGGAGTCGACGCTGCCGAACGGCAGCATGGCGGCGGCGATCGGCCACGTCTCGGCGGTGTACGCAGCGGTGCTCACGGGGTATCCCTCTCGGTTGCGGCGCCGGTTGATGGGGCGGGACGGGGGTTGGCCGTGTGGGCCCCGAGCGGTGCCGGCCCGAGCTCACGCAGCAGCTGGCCGAGCCGGGCGTACGCGGTGTCGCGGTAGGCGATGAGGGCGGCTTGGTCGCCCGCTGGGGTGACGAACCCGCCGCCCTGCTTCACGCCGTACTGGCCACCCTCGACGAGCTCGGTGAGGACGGCCGGGGCGGCCAGGCGCTCGCCGTAGTGCTTTTCGAGCGTGCCGAAGCCGGCCTGGTAGACGTCGAGACCGGCCATGTCGGCGATGGCGAACGGACCAAAGAACGGCAGCCGGTAGCCGAACGTGGTGCGCACGATGGTGTCGACGTCCTCGGCCGTGGCGACCCCCTCCTCGACCAGGTTCGCGGCCTCCTTGAGCAGCACGTACTGCAACCGGTTGAGGACGAACCCGGCCTTGTCGTTGACCCGGGCAGCGAGCTTGCCGGTCCTGGCGACGAGGGCCTCGACCGAGACCACGACGCTCTCGTCGGTGCCGGCGTGCGCGATCAGCTCGACGCCCGGGATAAACGGCGCCGGGTTGGAGAAGTGCACGCCGAGGAACCGCCCGGCGTGGGTCAGGCTGGTGCTCAGGTCCCCGATGGGGATCGTGGAGGTGTTGCTGCCGATGATCGCGTCCGGGCGGGCGGCGGCCTCGATGCGCTTCAGCACCGGGCCCTTGACCTCGGGCTGCTCCAGCACCGCTTCCTCGACGAGGTCGGCCTCGGCGACGGCCTGCGACAGGCTGTCGGCGGGATGCAGGTTGGCCCGCACACGCTCGGCTGACCCCGGGTCGAAGAGCCCCCGGGCCTCGAAGTCCTCAGTCTCTCGGCGCAGCCGGTCGAGGTGCCGCCGGGTGAGCGACGGC
>JALZBI010000199.1 GCA_030947565.1 Actinomycetota bacterium | reverse complement strand
GAGCCCGTCCTGGGCTACGTCGTGCGGCTGCACAACGCCGTGCTCCTCCTCGACACCGGCATGGGTTCGCATCCGGACGTCGACGCGCACTACCGCCCTCGCCGGCATTCGCTGCGAAAAGCGTTACGCGACATCGGGATCGAGCCGGAAGACGTGACGCATGTGACGAACTGCCACCTGCACTTCGACCACTGCGGGGGCAACCCCGAGCTCAGCCGTCAGCCGGCGTTCGTCCAGCGCGCCGAGCTCGCCGCCGCCCGCACGTCGCCGGACTACACGCTGCCCGAGCTGCTCGAGGGGTCGCGGTTCGTCGAGCTCGACGGCGAGACCGAGGTGCTGCCGGGCATCACGCTGGTCCCGACACCGGGGCACACCGACGGTCATCAGTCCGTCGTCGTCCGGCTGCCCGACGGGACCGTCGTGCTGGCCGGACAGAGCCACGACACGGCCTCGGCGTATGCCGCGGACGCGCTCGCCCAGCAGGCTCGACGGGACGGGCATACCCCTCCGTTGCCGGTCCCCCCGACCTGGCTGGCCCGGCTCCAGGAGCTGGAGCCCAGAGCCGTCGTCTTCGCCCACGACCACAGCGTCTGGGTCCCCTGACCGGTCGCGAGACCCGGTCAGGGGGCCGACGACGTCAGGGTGGTCAGCCGGTGGTCGCCCGGCCGAAGATGTCCTGGTCGAGCCCACCGGCGTTGGGGCAGATATCGGCCCCGAAGGTGCCATTCGGAAGCTGCGGGCGGCACTGCTTGACGTCGAAGCCCTCGCCGCCCACGTAACGGGGGTCGTCGCCCCCGACGACCTGGCGGGTGTCGGTCCAGACGTTGTAGGCGAACGCGCCCACGGCCGCGGTCGCGGCAGGGATTCTCACAGTGGCGACTCTCGAGGCAGTCCTCTTGCGGCGATGGCCCGACCGACCCCGGCCTCGTGGTGCTACCCGGTGGCCGTGTCGATGTGCCGGTGGCCGACGTCGAGGGCGGTGGACACCGCCTCAGGTGCGTCGGCCTCGCTGATCTGCCAGGTGCTGAAGCCGAGGAGGGGCATCCGGCCGGCCGGGAGGTCTGCTGCGGGCTGGCGGTAGTCGGTCGTCATGCCCCGCCGCATCAGGTGCTGGGGCGGCGCCGCATCGCCGGGGCCGTCAGGGACCGACGCGCAACCAGTAGCGCCGCTTGCCGGCGCGCACGTCCTCCAGCAGACCACCGTTGCGCTCGATGACGGTCGCCGAGGCCACATTGTCGTCGTCGCAGGTGACGAGCACCGGGTCGATCCCGCGCTGGCGGCACTCCGTGAGCATGAGCGCCGTCGCGGCGGTGGCGACCCCGCGGCCCCGGGCGGTGGGCCGCACCGCATACCCGATGTGGCCGCCCTGGTCCAGCAGGTAGGCGTTGAGCTCGTGCCGCAGGGAGATGAACCCTACGAGCCGGCCGTCCTCCTCGACCCATCGCGACGAGCTGGGGACGAGGTCGTCGGGCACGCCCACGCCGTCCTCGTAGCGGTCGAGCATCTCGACCCAGACCCGGAACCGGTCGGGGTCGCGCAGCTGCTCGACGGTCTGTGAACCCATCGCCCCACCGTCGATGCGGTCGGCGGCGAACTCGTCCATCATCGCGAGGAGCTCCGCCTGACGCTCGGCGACCGGGCGGACCAACCGGACTGCCGGGGGACCCGGGGTTGTCGGGGTCGTCGGGGCGGCGGTCATGGGGCGCGATGCTACGGGGGCCTGCGGATGGCTCCCACCGCTTTGAGACGATGACCGGATGACCTCTTACGCCCAACAGGAGCGGTACGGCATCTGCGACACGTTCCTGCGCCTCGGCCCGGACGCGCCGACCCTCGACGACCCATGGCTGACGCGCGACCTGGCCGCCCACCTGCACCTGCGCGACGCTCGGCCGGACCTGGCCCTGGGCATGGTCGTCCCCCCGCTCAAGGGGCGGCTCGACGCGGCGAGGCGTTCGACGGCGGACGGGTCGTGGGAGCCGCTGGTCGAGAAGATCCGCCAGGGCCCGCCGCGACTGTCCCCCTTGCGGATCGAGCGGCTGGACGAGCTCGCCAACCTCGGGGAGTTCTTCATCCACCACGAGGACGTGCTCCGCGCCCAGCCGGGAGCGGAGCACCGCATGCTCGACGTCGGTCTGGAACGGGCCTTGTGGGACGCCCTCAAGAGTGGGTCACGGCTGTTCTTCCGCCGCGTCCCGGCGGGCGTGGTGCTCGTCGCCGAGGGCTACGGCCGGCACGCCGCCAAGAAGCCCACCGACGTCGGGACCGTCGTCGTGCGGGGCACCCCCGGAGACCTCACCCTGTTCGCGGCCGGTCGGGCACGGGTGGCGGACGTCGAGGTCGACGGACCGCCCGATGCGGTGGCCGAGCTCGAGGCCGCCGACCTGGGGCTCGGCTAGCACCGACGGGCGGGCTCGAGTCCGTTCTAGGACCGGATCAGGCGGACATTCAAGACACCGGCCAGCCCGATGGATCGCGCCGGGGTGGTGCGGCGCAGGTCGAACTGCGCAGGTCGGGCGGCGCAGGTCGGGCGTCGCAGGTCAGCGGACGGTCACGCCGGCCGCTCGCATCGCGTCCTTGACCTCACCCACGGTGAGGTCGCCGAAGTGGAAGACACTGGCGGCGAGCACCGCGTCGGCGCCCGCCGCCACGGCCGGCGCGAAGTCCTCGGCGCGGCCGGCTCCACCACTGGCCACGATGGGCACCGTGACCGCCGCCCGGACCTTTCGGATCAGCTCGATGTCGAACCCGTCGCGGGTGCCGTCGGCGTCCATCGAGTTGAGCAGGATCTCCCCGGCTCCGAGCTCGGCGGCCCGCGCACACCACTGCACGGCGTCGAGATCCACTGGGGTCCGGCCGCCGTGGGTCGTCATCACGAAGTCGTTCGTGGGCCGGCCGTCGTCGCCGAGGCGACGCCGCACGTCGGCCGACAGCACGAGCACCTGCGCACCGAACCGGTCGGAGATCTCCGCGATGAGCTCGGGCCTGGAGATCGCCGCCGTGTTGACGCCCACCTTGTCGGCGCCGGCGCGCAGGAGCCGGTCGACGTCCTCGACCGTGCGCACCCCACCCCCGACGGTGAGGGGGATGAACACCTGCTCCGCCGTCCGGGTGACGATGTCGTAGGTGGTCTGCCGGTCGCCGCTGCTGGCGGTGACGTCGAGGAAGGTCAGCTCGTCGACGCCCTGCTCGTCGTAGGTCTGCGCCAGCTCGACCGGGTCGCCGGCGTCTCGAAGCCCGACGAAGTTGACGCCCTTGACGACCCGCCCCGCGTCGACGTCGAGACAGGCGATGACGCGGGTGGCGACGGTCATACGACCACGGTAGCGAGGCGCCGCTACTCTCCGGGCCATGGTTCATGCGGCCCTGACGACCCGCGACCCTGCGGCCGCCCTCGCCGAGGTGGTCCGCCTGGTCCGCGACCGCCCGGCCGCGGTCGGCTCCCTGCGGGTCGTCGCGGTCGACGGCCCGAGCGGCGCCGGCAAGTCGACCTTCTCCGGGGCGGTCACCGGCGCCCTGGGTGCCACTTTGGTCCACGTGGACGACCTCGTCCCCGGCTGGGACGGCCTCGCCGAGGTGGTGGACCTGGTGACCACCCAGGTGCTGGAGCCGCTCTCACACGGTGCGCCGGCGGCATACCGGCGGTGGAGCTGGGTGCGCGACGGGTGGGACGGGACGGCCGTCATCGCCCCCACCGACCTGCTCGTGCTGGAGGGCGTCGGCTCGAGCGTGCGGCCGGCGGGTGACTACGCGGCGGTACGCGTGTGGGTCGAGGCCGGGCGCGACGTACGGTTCGACCGAGGGATCGCCCGCGACGGTGAGGCCTATCGGCCCAACTGGGAGCGCTGGGCGCGTCAGGAGGACGCCATGTTCGCCGCCGACGACACCCGCGCCCGCGCCGACGTGCTGCTGGAGACGTCGCTGCTCTGACGGAGTGACCGTTCTCAGCTCACCCGCTGGTCGATGTGGACGGTGACGTCGTCGCCGACGTCCTTGCCGAGGCTGCGGCGCAGCGCGGCCTTGACCGGCAGCATGTGGCCGCCGGCGCGGTGGGCATGAGCGCCGTCGTGAAGGGCTGGCTGTCGATGGTGCCCGAGACCTTGACCGCTCGGCCGGTGCCGAGCAGGGCGACCGAACCAGGCACCAGGACGCAGACCCAGGAGACGCCGCCGGCCTCACCCAGCAGGGAGCCGGCGAAGGTGTGGTCGAGCGGCCCGGCCGAGTCGGCGCTCACGCGGCCGCCTTCGCGTTCCGGACGAACCGGCTCAGCTCGGCCGCCATGGGCTCCGGCTGCCACGAGTGATCTGCACCGGGCAGCACGCGGTGGACCCCACCGGGCACCGCGTCGGCCAGCGCCCGCGCCACGTCGGGCATCTCGGGGAAGGTCTGCTCCCCGACGACGGCCTCGAGCGGCACCCGCACGCCGCGTAGCAGCTCCGGCAAGGGGGCGGACTGCTGCCAGACCATAGCCTCACCGTCGGCACGGAAGCTGGGTACCAGCGACAGCGTGTCCGCGAAGTCCGGTGAGTGGCGGGCCCCCTCGAACCATTCGGGCGGCATGTCCTTCATGTAGTGCCGGAGCGCACCCTCCAGGTCTCCAGCGTCCATCCGACGCTCGACCTCGGCGATCCACCTCGCGTTGCTCCCGCCGCTCTCGCTCCCGGGCGCCTCCCAGAGGACAAGTCCTGAGACCGGCAGGCCGGCGGCCGCCGCGGCCAACGAGATCCAGCACCCCGAGGAGTGCCCGCACAGCACTGCGCCGCCCCCGGCCCGTTCGATCAGGGCGGCGATCGCGGCGAGCTCCCGGTCGAGGTCGATCCGCCCGGCTGCGGGGCTCTCCCCTCGGCCCAGCCGGTCGTAGACGACGGTGGTCAGACCCCGTTCCGCTGCGGCGACCGCCGTGGGGGTGGTGATGGGGTCGGTGGCCCGGTGCGGCCCGGCCCCAGCCACGAAGATCACGGCCGGGCCGGCGCCGCGCAGGTCGTAGGCCACCGCATCGCCCCGGGTCGTGCTGAGGAACTCAGTCATGTCGTCAATCCCATCACACTGGACGGTCCAGTTGTAGATCAACCTAGACCGTCCAGTACACTTTTGCAAGGCACATCAGGAGGCTCCGTGAGCAGCGCCGCAACCACCTCAACCACCGTCACCCTTCGCGTACCTGACCCCCCCGCCGCGTCCGCCCGACCGAGCTCGGCCTCCGGCCGCAAGCATCGAGCGATCCTCGATGCGGCCGAGGATCTCTTCCTCGCCCACGGCTACCTCGGGACCTCCATGGACGACGTGGCCGCTCGCGCGCAGG
>JALZBI010000198.1 GCA_030947565.1 Actinomycetota bacterium | reverse complement strand
TTCGTCTACACCGGCGCCGTGATGATGTTCTTCCTCTTCGTCCTGATGCTCGTCGGCATCGACTCGGCCGACTCCCTTGTCGAGACGATCCGGGGACAGAAGGCCGCCGGCATCGTGCTGTGCGTCGGCCTCGCGCTCGTCCTCATCTTCTCGCTCGGCTCGATCACACTGCCCGAGCCCAAGTTCCTCGACGCGGTCAACGCCGACCCGGGCAACGTCAGCGGCGTGGCCAACCTCATCTTCGGTCAGTACGTCTGGGTGTTCGAGCTCACCTCCGCCCTGCTCATCACCGCCGCCGTCGGCGCGATGGTGCTTGCGCACCGGGAGCGGCTCGGCGAGAGGCGGTCGCAGAAGGAGTGGTCGCAGCGCCGGGTCCGCGAGAACACCTACGTCGCGGGCCTGCCCGCGCCCGGTGTGTATGCCCGTCACAACGCCGTCGACACGCCGGCCCTCCTGCCGGACGGCTCGCCCACCGAGCTGTCGGTGTCACGGGTGCTCAAGTCGCGCGACCAGATCGAGTCGCCCACGACCTACCACGCGGCCGAGCAGGCCATCGAGAGCGAGATCGAGGAGGGTTCGGCGCGATGAGCCTCATCTACTACATCTACCTGGCCACCATCCTCTTCGCGATCGGCACGGCCGCGGTGCTCCTGCGGCGCAACGCGATCATCGTGTTCATGGGGGTCGAGCTGATGCTCAACGCCACCAACCTCGCCTTCGCGACGTTCGCCCGCGTCTACGGCACGCTCGATGGCCAGGTCATCGCCCTCTTCGTCATGGTCGTCGCCGCGGCCGAGGTCGTCGTCGGCCTGGCCATCATCATGGCGATCTTCCGTGCCCGCCGGTCGGCCTCGGTCGACAACGCCAGCCTCCTCAGCCTGTGAGGCCCCCCGTGACCGCGCCGACCGTTGTGACCGTTGTGACCGTTGTGACCTGGAAGACCGTGACCGTGAATGGAGCACCGTGCTGACCCTGGCCCAGGCCGACGCCCCGGTGGCGGTCGCGGCGACCGGCATCACCTCGTACGCGTGGCTGCTCGTCGCGCTGCCGCTGTTCGGCGCCGCGCTGCTGCTCGTGGGCGGCAAGCGCACCGACCGGTTCGGCCCCCTGCTCGCGACCGGCCTCTCGTGGGCCTCGTTCGTCGTGGGCCTCCTCATCGTGCTGGCCATGGGCGGACGCAGCAACGAGCAGCGGCCGATGCACCTCATGCTCTACGACTGGCTGCCGGCCGGCCAGTTCCAGCTGAGTGCCGGCATGCAGATCGACCAGCTGTCGATGGCCTTCGTCCTGCTCATCACGTTCGTCGGCTCGCTCATCCTCGTCTACTCGCTCGGTTACATGGCCCACGACAAGGACAAGCGGCGCTTCTTCGCCTACCTCAACCTCTTTGTCGCAGCCATGTTGTTGTTGGTCCTGGCGGATTCCTACCTGCTGCTCTACGTCGGCTGGGAGGGCGTCGGTCTCGCGTCCTACCTGCTCATCGGCTTCTGGAATGACAACCCGGCATACGCCACGGCGGCCAACAAGGCCTTCGTGGCCAACCGCGTGGGTGACCTCGGCCTCTCCGTCGCGATCATGATCATGTTCTGGCAGTTCGGGAAGGTCGACTTCGCCTCGGTCAACGCCGGTGTCGGCCAGGCCAGCCAGGGCGCGATGACCGCGATGGGGCTGTTCCTGCTCCTCGGGGCCTGCGGCAAGTCGGCCCAGTTCCCGTTGCAGAGCTGGCTCGGCGACGCGATGGCCGGTCCCACGCCGGTGTCGGCGCTGATCCACGCCGCGACCATGGTCACCGCCGGGGTCTACCTCGTCGTCCGCAGCCACGCCGTCTACGAGGCTGCGCCCACCGCACAGCTGTTCGTCGTCATCGTCGGCGCCATCACCCTGCTCTTCGGGGCCATCGTCGGCTGCGCCAAGAACGACCTGAAGAAGGCCCTCGCCGCGTCGACGATGAGCCAGATCGGCTACATGATGCTCGCCGCGGGCCTGGGCCCGGTCGGGTATGCGTTCGCGATCGCTCACCTGCTGACCCACGGCTTTTTCAAGGCCGGGATGTTCCTCGGGGCCGGCTCGGTGATGCACGCGATGAACGACCAGGTCGACATGCGCCGGTTCGGGGCCCTGTGGTTCGCGATCCGGATCACCGCCGTGACCTTCGCGGTGGGCTGGCTGGCCATCATCGGCTTCCCCGGGCTGTCCGGCTTCTTCACCAAGGACAAGATCATCGAGGCGGCGTTCATCGGGGAGGGTTGGCGGCCCTGGGTGTTCGGGCTGGCGGCGCTCATCGGCGCCGGGATCACCGCCTTCTACATGTCGAGGTTGTACTTCATGACATTCCTCGGCAAGAAGCGGTGGACCGACGACGTCCACCCGCACGAGGCGCCCCTGACGATGACGGTCCCGATGATGGTCCTGTCGTTGGGATCGGGTTTCCTCGGCCTCCTGCTGATCCCCACGGGTCTCATCACCGGCTGGCTCAACCCGGTCTTCGGCATCGGCGAGGGCGGGCTGGGCACCGCGGAGGAGCACCCGGTCATCCCGGCACTGGCCATCACGGTCGCCACGCTGCTGCTTGTCGCGGCCGGCGTCCTGCTCGCCTGGATGCGCTACCTGCGCGACGAGGTGCCGGTGGTCGCCCCCGTGGGCAGCCTGGCGACCCGCGCCGCCCGCAACGACCTCTACCAGGACCAGGTCAACGAGGCGCTCTTCATGCGCCCCGGTCTGCACCTGACCCGCTCGCTGGTCTTCGCCGACAGCGCCGGTGTGGACGGTGCCGCGACCGGCGTCGGCCGACTGGTCGAGCGCACATCGGGCCGGCTGCGCAAAGTGCAGAACGGCTACGCCCGCTCCTACGCGCTCACCATGCTGGCCGGCGTCGTCGTCATCCTCGGCGCCCTGTGGGTGATGCAGTGATGAACCAGTTCCCCTGGCTCACCCTCCTCGTCCTGATCCCGCTCGTCGGGGCGGTCGTCGTGTGGCTGCTGCCCGCCGGCCTGGCCGCGCGCGCCAAGCACGTGGCCCTGGGGGTGTCCCTGCTGACCCTGGTCGTCGGCATCCTCGCCACCGTCGCGTACGCGACGTCGGGGTCCTCGGGGTCCTCGGGGTCATCGGGGACCGGTCAGTTCCGCCTCGAGGAGCAGCACCAGTGGATCCCGCAGTTCGGGGTCAGCTACGCCCTCGGGGTCGACGGCATCGCCCTCGCGCTCATCCTCATGTCGCTCGTCCTCACCCCGATCTGCCTGCTGGCCGCCTGGCGCGACCTGCCTCAACATGGCGACCGGGGTGACGGTGACACCCCGGACCCGCGTGAGAAGAGCTACTTCGCGCTCATGCTCGTCCTCGAGACGTTCATGGTCGGCGTGTTCGCCGCGACCGACGTGTTCTTCTTCTACGTCTTCTTCGAGGCGATGCTCATCCCGGTGTACTTCCTCATCGGGCAGTACGGCGGACCCCGCCGGCAGTACGCCGCGATCAAGTTCCTCGTCTTCTCCCTGCTCGGCGGCCTGATCATGCTGGCCGCGGTCATCGGGCTCTACACGCAGGGTCCAGGCGGCTCCGACGGGTTCCTCGTCAGCAAGTTGACCGGCCTCGCCCTCGACCCGGCGACCGGGCGGCTGCTCTTCCTCGGTTTCTTCTTCGCCTTCATGGTCAAGGCGCCGATGGTGCCGGTCCACACCTGGCTGCCCGACGCCGCCACCGAGGCCCGGCCGGCAACCGCCGTGCTCCTCGTCGGCGTCCTCGACAAGGTCGGCACCTACGGGATGATCCGGTTCTGCCTGCAGCTGTTCCCGGAGGCATCCCAGTGGGCCACGCCCGTCGTCATCACCCTCGCGGTGATATCCGTGCTCTACGGTGCGCTGCTGGCCATCGGCCAGACCGACATCATGCGACTGATCGCCTACACGTCGATCAGCCACTTCGGGTTCATCGTGCTCGGTATCTTCGCCATGACGTCGACCGGGTTCGCGGGCTCGACCCTCTACATGGTCAACCACGGGTTCACGACCGCTGCCCTGTTCCTCATCGCCGCCATGATGGTGAACCGGCGGGGTAGCAAGCGGATCGCCGACTTCGGTGGCTGGCAGCGGGTCACCCCGGTCCTGGCCGGGTCGTTCCTCGTCGCCGGCCTGTCCGGCCTCGCCCTGCCCGGTCTCGGGGCGTTCGTGGCCGAGTTCCTCACCCTGGTCGGGACGTTCCAGCGCTACCCGGTGGCCGCGGTCATCGCCACCGTCGGCATCATCCTGGCGGCGCTCTACATCCTGCTCACCTACAAGCGGATGGCCACCGGGCCGGTGCCCGAGAGCGCGTCGGGAACGCTCGACCTCAGCGGTCGGGAGCGGTGGGTCGTCGCCCCCCTCATCGCCTTGTTCCTCGTCCTCGGCTTCTATCCCAAGCCGGCCCTCGACCTCATCAACCCCGCGGTGTCCAACACCCTTGGGCAGATGAAGGTCACCGACCCCGCACCGGTCGCCCCGGTGACCGTCTCTTCGAGCACTCAGCTAGGCGGCACCAAGTGAGCACGCTCGGCACACTCGTCACGGCCGAGTTCACCGCGGCGAGCATCAACTACGCGGCGATCCTGCCTCTGGTCATCGTGTTCGGGTTCGCCCTCGTCGGCACCCTCGTCGAGGCCTTCGTGCCGCGGGGCCGCCGCTACGGGGTCCAGGTGGGCGTCACCCTCGTCGGGCTCGGCGCAGCGTTCCTCGCCGTGGTCTTCGTGGCGGTGAACAACCAGGTCGTCACGGCGGGGCTGCCCGCCACCTCGGCCACCGGCTCGGGTGGGGGGGTCAAGGGGTCGCTCGTCGTCGACGGGCCGGCGCTCTTCCTCCAGGGCCTGATCCTCGTGCTGTCGTTCATGAGCGTCCTCACCATGGCCGAGCGGCTGGGCGGCGTCGGCTCCGACGCGTTCACCCCGATGGGCTCGGCGGTGCCCAACTCGGCCCAGGAGGCCCTCGCGGTGCGCGCCGGCGTCGCCACGTCGGAGGTCTTCCCGCTGGCGCTGTTCGCGGTCGGGGGGATGATGCTCTTCCCCACCTCGGGTGACCTGCTGACGATGTTCGTCGCGCTCGAGGTGCTCTCCCTGCCGCTCTACATCCTCACCGGCCTGGCTCGTCGCCGGCGGCTGCTGTCGCAGGAGGCGTCGCTCAAGTACTTCCTGCTCGGGTCGTTCTCCTCGGCGTTCTTCCTGTTCGGCATCGCCCTGCTGTTCGGCTACTCCGGGTCGGTCTACCTGTCCGACATCGCCGACACGATCGCCGCGGGCAGCTCCGCGATGAACGGGCTGCTGGTGCCCGGCGTCATCCTCGTGGCCATC